>JAHZJA010001281.1 GCA_022601155.1 Deltaproteobacteria bacterium
CCGGTGACGATGACACTACGATCGGCGAATAGATCGGGACGAAAGACGGAGCGGTACGACATGAGGGTGGGCACGCGTCCAGCGGTGCCGCGGCAGCCTAGTGCCGTCGCATCAATTTCGGAAGGCCAAATCAGAATATCGCATAATAACAATGTTCAGAGAACATATAGGACACAAAAAAGCGGACGACCGTACGGTTGGCGGCTCCCTGACGACTGGACGAACGCCTCCGGATGAAGTACTCAGCTGCGTACCGATGAGCATCGAAGAGCTGACCAAAAAGATTGGCGAGCGCATGGGCCAGGACTCGGGCCTCGACGCCGTCCTCAAGTTCGACCTCGGCGACGATGGATGCATCGTGCTCGACGGCAAGAGCTCACCAAACGCCGTGTCCAACGACGACAAGGATGCGGACTGCACCGTCGGTGTCACGCTCGATGATCTCAACTCGATGATCGCTGGCGACCTGGACCCGATGGCCGCGTTCGGTCTCGGCAAGCTTCGCATCGACGGCGACATGGGCGTCGCGATGAAGCTCGGCAGCCTGATGCAGGCCTAGCCGACCCACCGCCTTCGCTGGCCACCGTGCGGCCCGAGCCTCCGTTGTCCGGATGCTCGGGCTGTCGACGTCTTGGGGTCAGCTGAATTTGGCCACGACGGGGAGGTGGTCCGAGGGGACTTCCCACCCGCGGGGCTTGGGGTCGTGGACGACCTCGGTGCATCGCTCCGCCATCGGCGTCGTGGCGTACACGTGGTCGATGCGAAGCCCTTCGTTGCGCTGGAATCCATTGGTTCGGTAGTCGAACCAGCTGTAGTGGCCGCCGTCGGCGACGTGCTTGCGGAAGCAGTCGTGGAGGCCAAAGCCCACCAAGTTACCGAGCGCCTCGTGTTCTTCGTCGGTGAACAACAGCCGACCCTCGAAGTGCTTGCCGTCGTACACATCGCGCTCGTCGGGCGCCACGTTGAAGTCGCCCACGATCACCAGGGGCTGGTCGGGGGTGCCGGTCGCATCGAGCTCGGCCCGCAACCGGTGCAGCCACGCGATCTTGTAGCGGTATGCATCGGAGCCCAGCTCCGTCCCGTTGGGCACGTACAGGTTGTAGATGCGTAGGTCGCCCAGCCGCACCATCAGGATGCGGGGGTGCCGGTCCGACTCGCCCTCGGCAAAGCCCGCCTGCACCGCGTCGGGCTTCGCCTTGGTGAGCGTGGCCACCCCCGCCAGTGCCTTCCCACCGTGCAGTTGCACCGTGTAGCCCAGCTCGAGGAACGGCACCCGAGGAAACAGATTGTCCTGGACCTTGGTCTCCTGCAGGCAGACCACATCGGGCTCGTGGTCGTACAGATAGGTGAGGACGTGATCGAGCCGGGCGCGGATCGAGTTGACGTTCCAGCTCATGATCGACAGCGGCGTCGACATGGCGCAGGAGGCTAGAGCACGCGCCCGTTTGATTCCACACCCCGAGATATCCCCCCACAGCTGGGCCACCACGAGCCCCAGGGGGGCCGCTGTCCCCGCCCCCGCGTGTGATCCGCGGGGCCGCAAGACCCAGGTGAATGGAATTGGCTCCCTTGCTCACTACCCCTGTGAACCCCTCGCCGCCCTCCCCACGATCCGGTCGCTTGCCCCGCAGTGACCCCGACCAGAGCAACAGACCCATGAACGTCCGAACCGTCCTGTCCGACATTGCACGTCGCTTGCAGCCTGGGCCCAACTCCTTGGTGCTTCACTTCGATCTGCGGGGCGGGCCCAAGCTCACGCTGTTGGTCGCCGACGGCCGTGCCGACGTCCACGACGGCTGGGTTGGCGAGGCCACGTGCCGTATCCGGTCCTCCGTGCAGGTCTTGCTCGACGTGATCGACGGCCGCCGATTGGCCTCGCTGGCCATCATTGCGGGTGACCTCATGTTTAGCGACCTCACTCAGATGGTGCAGGTGATGGAGCTGGGCATCATCCCGATGCAGGCCCAGCACGCGTACGACGCACCGCGATGCGCGAACCCGCGAGGAGGGACGACGCGGATACGATATGCTCCGTCGACGTGACCCTCGACGAGCTTGAACAGGTGCTCCGAGATGTTGCCGACGAGCTCGAGGGGGAGGACGGCCGCTGGCAGATCCGGCTCGGAGAAGTCGCGCTGGCATGCATGACCGATCTCCGCTTCGATCGCATGCGACTCATCGCCCCGATCGCCGAGCTGGATGAGGTCAACGAGGAGCTGCGCAACGCCTGCTTGGAGGCCAACTTCCACACGGCCCTCGATGCCCGCTACGCCACCAGTGATGGCGTGTTGTATGCTGCGTTCATCCATCCGCTGTCACCGCTGGACGCGGATCAGGCGGAGTCGGCCGTACAGCAGGTCGCCAACCTCGTGGAGACGTTTGGCACCACGTTCTCGAGTGGCGCACTGGTGTTCGGCGTTCCGCCGCGGGGCCAGGGCGGCGAGATGAACTGAGCCGATTGTTCCAGTTCGTGCGCGTACGCGTGGTCTGACTCGGAACACGCATAGAGGCCTTGAGCGAAGGGTCGGCCTCGGGCGACCCTTGTGTCGGGCGAGTGGACGAAGGCAATCCATCCACCGTCTCGGACTCGTTGGTGTTCACCGCCAGCCGGTCCGGGCGGCATCGACGGCGCGGTGCGTCGGGTCGAACCCGACGCGACGGCGAGCTACCCAGTGGCTCGGCCATCGGTCGTTACGTGGTGCTGTACCGCCTCGGCCGCGGAGGCATGGGCGTCGTCTATGCGGCCTACGATCCGCAGCTGGACCGGAAGGTGGCGGTCAAGCTGCTGCGGCGCACGGACTCTCGGCCCAAGTCCCACGAGAGTCACGGCCGCATGCTGCGGGAGGCGCAGGCACTGGCGCGGCTGTCTCACCCCAACGTGGTCGCCGTGCACGATGCCGGTCTGCTCGACGGGCAGGTGTTCGTGGCGATGGACTTCGTCGACGGCGAGACATTGCGGCGTTGGCTCAAGAGCAAGCCCCGCCACAGCCGCGAGATCGTCAACGCGTTCGTGCAGGCCGCCGAGGCTCTGACTGCGGCCCACGCCGCGGAGATCGTCCACCGCGACTTCAAGCCCGACAACGCGATCATCGGCCGAGATGGCCGCGTGCAGGTGCTCGACTTCGGCCTGGCCCGTCTCCACAACGACACGCCCGTCGATCGAGAGCCCGCCCTCGAGCCGCCGTCGGCCGCCGACACCGAAGGCGACGGAGAGGCTCGCCGCCAAGGCACCCCCGCCTATATGGCGCCCGAGCAGCACGACCGAAAACGCGTGGGGCCAGCGGCCGACCAGTACTCGTTTTGTGTCTCGCTGTGGGAGGCGCTGTGCGAGCGCCCTCCGTTCGCGGGCAAGGACGACGTCCTGGTCGACAACATCAAGGCGGGGCGACTGACCGAGCCAGCCCGCGGCAAGCTGTCGGGCCACCTGCGCAAGATCTTGCGGCGAGGTCTGAGCGCAGATCCACGCGCCCGGTACCCTTCGATGCGTGCGCTGCTGCTCGAGCTTCGGCGCGACCCCGGCCGCCATCGGCGTCGCGCGAGCGCAGGCCTGGGGGCGATCGCCCTGGTCGGTGGTGGCGCGGCCATCTACGCCAACGTCGCCGCACAGCCCACGCCGTGCTCGGCCGCGGAGCAACGCATGGAGTCGGTTTGGGGAGCGCAGCGGCGGGCGCGGGTCGGTGCTGCGCTTGGAGGTGCGGCCCGGGGTCACGCTGCCCACACCCGCGAGGCCACCACCCGCGCTCTGGACGACTACGCCACCCGCTGGACCGACGCGTACGTCGAGTCGTGCGAGGCGACCCACGTGCGGCACGAACAGTCGGAGGCGCTGCTCGACCTGCGCATGCC
>JAHZJA010001282.1 GCA_022601155.1 Deltaproteobacteria bacterium
GCGTACACCCAGTGTCGCGGCACCTGCATCATGAAGCGATCGGTAATGAAGTCTGCCCACGGCCCTGGAGCGGTCCGCCGCGACCGCCACTGGTCGGCCGTCATGCGGTCGCGGTCTCGTAGCGAGAAGAAGGGTGCCTCTACGACGCCCTCGACCATGATGTCGACCAACCCGGCATCAGCACCATTGGGGACCTCGACGTAGACTTCTCCGCCCAGCGGATTGGCGATCGTGGTGACGACAGAGGTCACCTCGTAGCGCCGCGAGATTCCCGGTAACCGCCGATGCGCCCGGGTGCTCTCGGGATGGTGATCTTGGGTGTGGGTGTGCGCGCCGACGAGGATCACGAAGCCACGGCCGACCAACTCGCCCGGGACGGTGACGCTGCCGACGCTGCCCGCCGGGAGGTACAGACCCGTGGGGCGCCGGCTGACTTGCTCCCAGAACGCAACCGGGCGACCGAAGTACGCCGGCTTGCTCGCGTCAACCTGCGCTGTAAAACGGCCGACCGTGGCGTCCGGCTGTATCGCTCCGGGGAAGTGCTCGGACGTCTGCCAGCCGCGGTCCCGCAGGACCTCCGCACAGCCAGTGACGGTCTCCGACTGAAACACATGATCGAAGACGGCTTGGTGCACTGCCACCATTCCTCGCGCTTCCCTGACGTCGTCAGACTCTCCGTCCTGTGGTGTCTGGGTGATCTCGCGGGAGGCCTCGGTCACGAACAACGGGCCAGCGCTGCTCTCGTAGACGTCGATGAGGTCGAGCGCACGCTCGATCCGCGCCCGGTCCGTGGACAGCAACGGCGAGTGGTTCACCACGTCCAACACAGCCTGGTCGAATGCGTCCGCCGTAAGCGTGGCCTGCCCCCGGAAGTGCGCCGCAAGGTGACCGAGCGCTTCGTCCAGTGAGCTGGTGGACAGGCCCTGCGCCGAGGCATGCTCGAGATGGAGGGCTCGGACCTCGTGCTCCGTCAGCGCACGCGTGTATCCACGCACCTCGCTCACTTCTACGGGCGTGCGGTCGCCGTGGCCGGGGTCACCCATTCGCAGCATGCCGGGGCGATAGACGTCCTCGAAGACGGGGACTTCCGGGGTCTCCCAGTCGCGGTGTTCGCCGTTGATCAGGATGCGCGCGTGGTTGCCCCGGTAGATCAGGACGACGTGGTTCCACACGCTCGGATCGAAGACCTGACCTCTCGTCGATACGCGAGCCGTCCCTTCCCCTCCACCCGAGACAATCGAGAGCTCCCAACGCTGTCCGCTTGGGTTCGCGAAGAGCGTGAAGCCGTCCGTCGCTCCCGACGTGTTGCCTGTGCCGATCAGGGTGGCCTGCTCGGTCGCCCCCGGGTCGGGGATGCGGAACCACAAGGAGAGGCTAAAATCAGCACCATCGCGACCGTACTGGAGACATGCGTCATCCCGGAGCTCGATCGATTGCTCGTTGTCGAGCCGGACGCCAGCGGCGCCATCAGGTCCGGTGATCGGGGCTATTCCCTCGGACTGCGCGGCGATTGAACTCTCTGCGAGCAACGACACCCCGTCGCACTCGAGTCCCTCGGGGACGAGACGCATGGCGGGACACGTCTCGGTCATCGGGGAACACTCATCGCAGCGTTCGGTATCGTCGTCGGGTCGCCGGTCACCGCACGCGCCGAGCCAAAGAGCCGACGTCAGTGCGATAGCGGCTCCACTGTGGCGCCAACTGGTCATGTATGGGGGATATGGCCTTGCGTCGGTGCGTGCAACTGAGCCGTTGGCTGCGGGGGGCAACGGAGTCGGCCAGTCCATCCCCGCGAGACCGCGTTGATGACACCGTCGAGTTCATATCGCTCGACGTCGTTCGCCCACCACGTACGGTCTCGACCGACTCTGCAAGGAAGACGTCCTCGGGTGAATAACATCGGGCGTGGTTGGCAACGGGGCGTAGGTTCGTGCTGCCAATTTTCCGAGGAAGAACCCATCGGGCCGGCGCCTGTTCACAGAGCATCCAAGTCGTTGCGCATCATTCGCTTCATCGTGAAGAAGGGAGTGACACGACTACTGCTCGGTGAGCCGAGTACATCGGACCGGCGAGCTGAATACATCGAACACCGCGGGGTTACTTCCCCTTGGCGGTGCCGGGTGCCGTCCACTCGATCCCGTGCCGGATCGCAGCCGCGAGGCCGCCGGTGTCATGCTCATCGCCACCCTCGAGCGCGACCTCGACAGCGAGCACGAGCAGGTCACCCCGACTTCGACGGCTTCTTCGACGGCGAGCAGTACTTGTACGAGCGCGATGGCTCCGGCCAGTTCCACTTCGCCCGTCCTGTCCCTTTTTCGGTCGAGATGAACTTGGCTGATTCTAGGAGAGTCCCCCGGTGGCGGCGCGTGCTGGCCACGATCGATGGGCCAAGATCCCGATCCGCGCCCGTGCACAACTGGGGGTCCGCGGGCTGAGGAAACCCGGATGGACTCGCGTGGCGGCCCGTCACATCGCGCGATTGCTGTCTCCACCGTCGTACGGCGGTCCTCTTGACGAGTCTTGCGAACACGATCCTCCCCCAGCCTCCCCCTCACGACCTCCTGGAGCACGAGATCCGCACCCTGGCGCAGCACCAGCGCTGGGCGGAGGCGGTGAGCTGCGCGCTTCGGGGCTACGGCGCGGAAATCCTCGGTTTCCTGCACGCCGTGGTCGTCGACCCCACCGAGGCCGACGACATCTTCTCGGCCCTGTGCGAGAAGATCTGGCGGGGTCTGCCCGGCTTTCGCTTCGAGTCCACGTTTCGCACGTGGCTGTACACGGTGGCCCGCAACCTCGCCCACGACCGGGGGCGGGCGAGGCGGTGGCGCAATCGATGGCTCGCCGAGGCCGCCGGCTCCGGGATCTTCGAGGTCGCGGCTCGGGTACGCAGCACGACGGCGGTGCACCTGCGCTCGGGCACCAAGACCCACCTGCGGAAGATCCTGGACATGCTGCCGCCCGAGGATCGGGTGCTGTTCGTGCTCCGTCTCGACCGCGAGATGTCGTGGAACGAGATCGCCAGCGTGCTCACCGACGACTCGGACGACGAGGTCGACGTCGTCCGCGAGGCGTCTCGGCTCCGCAAGCGCTTCGAGCGGGTCAAGGCCAAAGTCGCCACGCAGGTCCGGGCCATCGCGGGCGTTGGAGTTCATGCCCCCCGTCCTTCGACCGAGTGAGCGTCGAGGGGGATGAGCACGGCATTCGCGTCCAAAGGGGCGAGGGGCGCGATTTCATCCCGCCGGACCAGCATGTTCGATGGCACCGATAAGGGCACGACACTCGACTCCGACGAGATTGAGGCCCTCGTGCGCGAGGTGGCGGCCGCACCCCCAATCGTGCCCGCGCCCGAGCTGTTCGGGCTCAACGAGGGCACGACCGTCGGGGGGGCCTACTGCATCGATGCACGCATCGGCGCGGGAGGGATGGGGACGGTCTATCGCGCGACCGACATCGCGCTGGGCCGCACCGTTGCGCTCAAGCTCCGTCGCCATCCCTCCTCCGAGGGCGGCCTCGACCGGCTGATGCGGGAGGCGAGCGTGATGGCCCGCCTGTCGCATCCCCACGTCGTCACCACCTACGAGGTCGGCCACCACCACGAACCGCACAGCGACGCATCGCGGTTGGTCCGCTCGATGCCGAGCGCGACGCCGCGGGCGAGATCGTGTTTCCCGCCCGGCTGTTCGCCAACAACGATGTGACCGTGGGACTGTGGCGGGCAGACCCGGCGGGTTCCGTGGCGGCACTGGGCGCCCTCCCGCCCGAGCAGGGCTTGTACTACCGGGCGACCGTCCGTGATGGGAGGGCGATCTTCGGATACCAGCCGGACCACATCCCCTACAGCAGCGCTTTCGCCGTCGACTGGCTGCCCGAGCAAGGCTCGACCTACATCGACAACGAGGGCGGGGGGATGTGGCTGGGCGTCGAAAAATCCCTCGTGCTCGGGCCCGATTCCCAAGCCGCGTTCGCGAGTCACAACGGGACTCCGTCGTTTGGTGGTCCCACGGAGCATGACGTTCGCTTCGCCTGGACCCTCAACGGCTCGACCTGGGCGAACCTCGTGCTCGACCCCCAGCGGATCTACGAGGAAGGCACAGCGATCGCCGTGGATGACACCGATGGTCGCGTGGCGATCGTCGCCGTGGTGGGCTACTTCCGCGTGTTCCGGACCATCATGCCCTGATGGCACGGTCGGTCGCACGGGCGAGGTTCACGGACGTCAGCCGCCGCGGTCGAGCCCGTCCTGTCCCTCTTGTTGGTCGAGACGAACTTGCCTGACTCCACGAGCTTGAGGAGGGGTGACGTTCACCACGTCGGGCCCGACACGAGGGTTTTGGGACGCCAAGGAGCATGGTCAGGCCGCGCGGGAGTAGAACTTCAACACACCGCCCAGGCACTCGGTACATTGGACAGGCCCGGTACAGTTGGCGGCGACCAGAGGCTCGAGCAGTCGATTGCCGACTCCTTGGTGCGGACGTTCGGTGTGATAGTGCGCGACGTATTCCACCAGAATTGACAGTGCCGGTTTTCGGCTGCGGAGTTTTGGGGCAGCATCGGGCGGAGCAGGGCGGCCGATCTCTGCCTCGATCATCCTTCGGTGAGCGGCGTCCACGTCGAGCTCCGCGTGGGTCAGCGTGTGGTCGAGGTTCGCGATCTCGACAGCACCAACGGCGTACGAATCGGGGGCGTCGCCCCGCCACGCGATGTCGAACGGACCGCGGTTGGGGCGGACATCCGGGTCGTGTGCGAGGGGAATCCCCCGACGATCGGTCGGAGAAGCCCTCTACCCTTCGTCGCGTCTGCTGTTCAATCTTGATGGGTGCCGGCGATCGGAGGGCATGGACGAGCC
>JAHZJA010000108.1 GCA_022601155.1 Deltaproteobacteria bacterium
GTTCGAGCGCGGCCGCAGGCGCTCCATGGACATCAGCCTCGCCGAGACCAGCGACAAGATGCACGAGACCCACGCCTACCAGCGGGTGTACTGGGGCGGAGCCGCCGTCGCGTTCGACATCGACGTGCAGATGCGGATCGAGTCCGACGGCGCCCGTACCCTCGACGAGGCCATGCGGCACCTGCGACAGTGCTGCGGCGATGCGCCCCATCTGTGGTCGGCCGGAGATCTGTTGGCCCAGCTCGACACCTGGTACGGCTCGGCGCTGTTCAGTCGCACCGCCAAGACCGTACTCGAGGCCAAGGCCTTGCCCGACATCGAGGCGACGATGGCCCGGCTGGGGGTACAGGTCCATGACGGCAAGGTGCAGCTCGACGAGCAGTCACCCAACGCGGCCATCCGGCGCTCGATCATGGCGCCCCGCCGCCAGCCGTCCTCCCCCTGACGGTGCTATATCGAGGCGGGATGACCACGCCGTCTGCGCCGCGCGATGTCGCCATCACCTTTGCCGGCGGTGGCAACCGGGCCTTTTACCAGCTGGGCCTGCTCCACCAGTGGGGGCCTCGGCTGCGTCCACGCATCGCCGCCATCGCGGCCTGTAGCGCGGGGGCATGCGTCGCCACCATGTGGCTGAGCGGTCGCGAGACCCAGACCCGCCGATTTTGGCGAGCGCGTCGCGACGGTGTCGATCGAAACTTTCAGTGGAGCCGGCTGCTTCGCGGTCAGCGTCCCACGCCCCACGGGCCCATCTACCGCGACACGTTGCTGTGTGCGTTCGCCGAGGACGGCCTGCAGCGGATCCGCGACGTCCCGTTCCCGATCCTGGTAGTCACGGCCGCCCCACCTCCGCTGCTGCCGGCCAGCGTGGGTGCTCTGCTCGGGTTTTCGGCCTACAACCTCGAAAAACGCCTGCGCCGCGACTTCGTCCACCCCGTGCTCAGCCAGCGCCTCGGATTTTCTCCCCACGTGGTCGATGCACGCCGCTGCTCCACGGCGGAGGAACTCGCCGACCTCATCATCGCCTCTTCGGCGACCCCGCCCTTTACCACCATGGGGCGATTCCGAGGGCGACGGTTGCTCGACGGTGGCTTGGTCGACAACGCCCCTGCTTCTGCGGCCGAGCGCGTGGCCGGGGTGCGGCGCAACCTCGTGCTGCTCACCGGCCCTACGCGGCATCGTGCATTGGCGAGCAGGGCTCGCGGCTGTACGTCGCCCCCACGCGCAAGGTCCCCGTCGAGGTCTGGGACTACACGCGGCCCGAGCTCATCGATCAGACGGTGGAGATGGGCGAGCGCGAGGCCGCCGTGCACGACCGATCGCTGCGGCGCTTCTTGGTCCGCTGACGCGGGTCGCGACGGGCTCACCACGACCACCCCCGGGTGTTCGATGCGACGGTCGTCACCCGGTCCGAGGCCGCGGCCGGACGCCAACCACCTGCTCAGCGCGGAGCACCTCGCCCAGCCGGCAAACTCCAGCGCATGGCCCTGTGGGGTAGCAGCGAGCCTGGGGGGCCAGGCACGGATGCTTGTCGCTGCGCAGCAGCGACCAATGCAGGAAGCCTCCCCCGCGCGTCAACGCAACGCGCACCCGGGAGCTCGGAGTCGGGGCGCAGCGCGCAGCCACGCGCCGCGCCCCCGCGCGGCTCACGGATCCCCGAGGACCCGGGGGTCGGTCGCCTCGAACCCGAACCCCGGGAACACGGTGGCACCAGCCCCACCCAGGTCGGTCGCAGGCAGGTCGAGCCGACGCTGGAGGACTTCGCCGACGACTTGCCGAAGGTCGAGGACCTTCGGGATCACATCACCCTGACCGACCGTGAGCATGCCGTCGTAGAACGGGTGAGTGGCCAGACCCGGGAAGTACTGGTTTCCGCCATAACCGGTCGTCACCACCGAGTCGAGCAGGTGCGTGTCCATCACCAGCGCCGTCCCGCCGTAGCCATGGTCGGTGCCGAGGGTGCCATTGGCGTCGCACCGACGACCGAATTCCGAGTGGCAGACCACGGTGACACGATCGAGGATTCCGCGGCTGAGCGCGTCGTCGTGAAAGGCCTGAAGAGCGTCGGCGAGGTCGTCCAGCAGGACGGACAGGACCGTAGCCTGGTCGGTGTGCGTATCCCAGCCTCCGATGTCGATGGTGAACACCCGAAGCTCGCCCATGTCGGCCGCCTCGATCACCTCCGACATCTGCAGCAGGGTCTGCTTGAGCCCGCCGCCCGCCGGCGAGGTGATCGTGCCCAACCCCGCCACGCCCTCGATGGCGTCCTCGGCGAGACTGGCGACAGCGCAGGTTGGATTGGCCGGGCAATTGTTGGTGGTGCCGGTGAGGTCGTGGAGGCGGTGCGGGAGCATCCACCCCGAGTCGGGCGAATAGAACGGGCTGGCCAGCTCGCCAAAGCTGCGGAAATCGTCGACAGCGAGCCCCTTGACGTCGGTTCCGCGTAGAGACAGGGGGACCTGCGCGTTGAGAGCGACCGCGGCCAGCGGCTCCTGATCGAGGCCTAGGGCCTCCACGGCCCGGGCCAGGTACCCGGTGGGCTCCGGCGTTCCGCCGTCGGCTCCCGTCTCAATGAGGTCCATCTGCTGAAAGTGCGAGCGGCTCTCCACCGCCGCCGCCACCCCGCCCACGAACGCCAAGTGGCCCAGTGCGAACGCCGACGTCGCCCCGGTCACCAATGGTGCCATCGCGGGGTGGGTGTCGAAGTTCGAAGGCTCCAGGGCGATCCCGGAGTTGGTCGCGCCCGAGGTGCTCGCCGGGATATGAAGGGCGCTACCGACGGGGCGCCATTGATCGTAGTACGTCGTTCGTCCGATCCCGGTACGAGGCACCATCAACGAGAGGCCGTCCGCGCCCCCTCGCAAGAAGATGAGAATCATGACCGGGTTGGTGACGGCGGTGGCCGATGCGCGACCCGAGGGGGCAATGGCGGTCGCGGCCAGTCCCATCGCGGTGGTCCGCACGAAGCTTCTGCGGCTGAGTATCGTAGACATGGCGGACAATCACTTTCGAAGAAACTGAGGGGTAGCGAGCAGTCCGTGAATCGCGGTGCGGACCGGTCGGAGAACGGAGCCGTTGGTCAGGTCGGGCTCGACGAGGGTCTTCCGCATCCCCGCCTGCGCGTACGCGTATTGCGGTGGGAGGCCCAACCCGAGCTTGATGTCGTCGACGATGTCGTCGAGTTCGGTCGCGGTGGGGTTGGTCAGCAGCAAGGCTCGAACCGTCTGCTCGAGGGCTGCGCCCGAGCTGCTCACGGCACCATCGAGCGACACCGGCACGGCGACGGTCGGCATCCGTTCGAACAGGTACTCGTGCCACGCGATGATGGTCCCGGCCCCGGCCCAGCCGGACTTGGTGTCGGGATAGCCGGTCGGAGGCGGGATCATGCTCACGTGCTGACCCATGGACTCGACGAGATCGCGGGCCCGGTTGATGAGCGGAGCGACCAGGGTTGTGTTCCAGACCGCCCGATGCCCCGAGATCACCAGCTCGAACGGGTTTTTGATCTGGAGCCGATAGCTGGCCGTCTTCCACATCTCCGGCCGAACCAGGATCGCCTGGAGCATCTGCCCCAGATCGCCGGAGGTCCCCCACGCAGCCTTGCACGCCCCCACCACGGGGCCTGGCTCGCGCCCGGACAGGCGGGTCACCAGCTTGCGGCAGATATGGTCTTTGGTGGCCGGATGGGCGGCCAGGTGGGCGAGCAGAGCCTCGCCGCGCGAGACGTCGGTGGCCGTACCCGCCCCCTGGCCAACGGTCAGTAGGTTGGCCCCGGAGAACAGGGTCTGCGCGTCGGTATCGTGGTTGCTGGGCACGAACGCGAACA
>JAHZJA010001283.1 GCA_022601155.1 Deltaproteobacteria bacterium
CGACGCGCTGGACGATGACGACGAGGACGGCGTGTGCTTCGGGCTCGACAACTGCCCGGTCGACCCCAACGCCGACCAGGCCGACCGCGACATGGACGATGTGGGGGACGTGTGCGACGAGTGCCTCGGGGACCCGGGCAACGACCTCGATGACGACGATGTCTGTGCTGCCGTCGACAACTGTCCCGATGCGTTCAACCCCACCCAGATCGACCAAGACATGGACGGGATTGGGGCGGTGTGCGACGTGTGTCCGCTCGACCCCGACAACGACAGCGACGGCGACGGCCTGTGCTCGAATCTCGACAACTGCCGGATGGACGTCAATCCCAACCAGGAAGATGCCGACAACGATGGCGTCGGGGACCTGTGCGACGCCTGCCCGGGTGAAGACGACGACACGGCCGATGCCGATGGCGACATGGTCTGCGCCGCGGCGGACAACTGCCCCGCCGATGCCAATGCGCGCCAGCTCGATGGCGATCGCGACGGCTTGGGCGATGTATGTGACGACTGCGAAGCCGACCCCGACAACGACGTGGATGGGGATGGGGTCTGTGGAGACGTGGACAACTGCCCGATGGACGCCAACGAGGACCAGGCCGACGAAGACGGCAATGGCGTGGGCGATGCGTGCGACGACGCTCCCCCGGCCACGGGCGGTGCCGACAGCACGGGCGGTGAGCCGACCACGGGCACGCCCGGCGATGAGCCCGGCAACGAGCCGATGACCACATCGGACGGGAACCCGAGCGACAGCAGCGGAGCTGCCACCGACGGTGGTGGGACCGGGACCAGCGGCGGTCCGGGCCAGGACGTGGTCGGGGAGGGCTGCACCTGCACGTCGGGTGGCAACGGGACGTCGCCCTGGTGGCTGATCGCGCTTTTGGCGCCGCTGCGACGCCGCCGCCGTCAGCAGCACGCCGCCTAGGCCCCTCTAGGCCCCTCGTTCGACTGCACGCGTGGGATTTGGGCTCAGGCCCAGATCCGCGCGTGCGTTTTTTTCGCCGCCCCAGGGATCCGGACCGGTCCCAGGCGCGACCATCATGATGGGCCGCACCTGGGCGGCCGTAGAAGCCGCGGGTTAACATTGCGATCGTGGCTGGGGCTTGGTTTGTGATGGGTCGATCGATTGCGTGGACTGGAGCTGCGGCCGTGGTGGGTGCGCTGCTGAGCGGGGGCTGTGCCAACGACTTCGGCGGATCGCCAGGGGCGGCACGCGGCGAGCTGGGGCTGGCGACCTTCGAATGGAGGTGCAGCGGGCCCGGGGACAACGCGTGCTCCCAGGAGACCTTCATCGGGGCTGCGGCCCGCGGTGCAGAGTTTCGGATCCGGGCGACGCCCGCGGGCAGCCTGCCCTCCAAGGTCAAGGCCGACGTGGTGGCGACGGCCGGGGCGGATCTGGTGACCCGACTGTCGACGGAGGGGCCCTACACCGAGTCCAATGCTGTCGACGCGAACTTCTTGGCGGAGCAAGAGGGGACCTTGACCCTGATGCTCCTCAGTCAACGCGACGAGGTGATCGACTACACCCACGTTCGAGTGGCCGAGGTCGACCACCTGACCCTCCGACGCCTGTGCGCGGACCCAGGCCCGGTCGAACCCAGCGGCGACGAGATGTCCACGGACTCGGACGGGGATGCCTCCGGTACGGTGAGACTGACCCCGGGCGGCGTGATCATGGTGCGCGCCGAGCCGAGGGACAGCACCGGGCTCGAGCTGGTGGGTCAGCTCGAGTACACCTGGGAGTCGACCGATCCCACGGTGGCTTCGCTGTCGGCGCAAGACGGCAACGAGATTCGCCTCGAGACGCACAAGGTGGGCGACGTGGAGATTGTGGTGACGGCCGGTGGGGTGGAAGGACGGTTCTGGTTTCAGGCCCGCGGCCGCTCCGAAGGCCCCAAGCGCAGGCGGCCCGGTGAAGACACGGGAGGCACGAGCGATGGGACCACGGGTACCGGCGGCACGACGGGCAGCGATACCGACGCCAGCACGAGCGGAGGCATGCAGTGAAGACCATGTACGCGATTGGGGTACTGGCGCTGGCCTTGGCGAGCACCGCATGCGACCCGGAGTTTGGGGAGGTGGAGATCTTCACGCTGGATGGGTCCGAGGGCTCCCGTGCGACGTCTCGGTCGTTCGAGGTCCCGGCCGGAGGCGTGGTGGTGTTCGAGGCGATTCCACGGTCCGCGGGCGCGTCCGACTACAACGGGCTCGAGCGGTTCGAGCTGCGCACCACGAGTCTCGACGTGGCCGAGGTACGCCGCGCCGTCTTGCGAGACACATGGGTCATCAACGGAGTCCGGCCCGGATCCGCCGTCATTCAGGTGCGGATCAACGGCGAGACCCAGACGACCATTCCTGTCGAGGTATTGGAGGTGGCCCAATGAGACGCTTGCTTCTGTGCGTGGCGATGTCGGTGGGGGTGATGACCATGCCCGCGCTTGCCCAGGCGCAGCCGGGCAGCGAGGTGGAGCAGCGCGTGTATCGGCTGCAGGCCATGCACACCGAGGCGCAGCGGCTGATCGATGTCTACAACAGCACCCGCGATGCCACCCAGCTGGCGTCCGCGCGCGACTACTTGGCGCAGTGGGTGGTCGAGCACACCGATCTGTATGGAGAAGGGGCCGATGCCTCCAACCAGCGCGCATCGGTCGAGCGGCAGCTGGGCATGGTGGAGGCCGAGCTGCGCCGGGTGGCGCCGACGCTCGCTCCGACTCCTGCGCCCGCACCGACGGTGGCTCCGGTGACCACTGCGTCGCCGATGTCGCCGATGGTGAACCCCGTGATCTCGATCGCGCCCGCCCCCAACGCCGAGCAAACCTACGAGCGGCAGAAGGCCGCGCGCTGGAATGGAGCCGGGTTTACGTTTGCGGCGCTGGGCGGGGCGACGTTGTTGGGCGCGACCATTCCCCTGTGGGTGCTCCACAATCAGGCGCTCGAGCGGGCCAACGAGCAGCGGTTTTACGTCGATGAGCAGCGTTTTCTCGGACGGGCGCGACGGCGTCAGGTGGCCGCGTATACGACCTTGGGGGTCGGCATCTCGTTGACCGGAATCGGCCTGGCGCTGATCGCCAAGGGGACGGTGCACTCGGTACGGGCGCGACGGCTCGCGTGGTCGCCCCAGGTCGGGCGCGGCTTTGCGGGGGTGTCGACGACCGTCCGGTTCTGAGCGGCTGTGGCGTGGCGCGCAGCCGCCCGTTGCAGGGTGACGATGTGGCCTGGCGCCGCCCGGCGACGCAGGCGATCATCGTAGCCGATGGCGAACCGCCGCCCCCTC
>JAHZJA010001284.1 GCA_022601155.1 Deltaproteobacteria bacterium
CCGACAGCACGACGGCCGCCGACAGCAGCAGCGACGACTCCGACGATCAGGCCGGCTCGTTCTATGCGGGCTGCCCCGATGGTGGAGGTGCGTCGCTGGAGTGCGACCTCTACCAGCAGGACTGCCCCCGCGGCGAGAAGTGCATGCCGTGGGCCGAGGATGGGGGCGATGAGTGGAACGCGACACGGTGCTCCCCCATCGCCGACAACCCCTCGGACTTCGATGAACCATGTATGGTGGAGGGCTCGGCGACCTCGGGGATCGACAACTGTGTCGAGGGGGCGATGTGCTTCGAGGTCGACGCCAAGACCAACGAGGGCACCTGCCAAGAGCTGTGCGGCGGCACCGAGGCGCGTCCCAGCTGCGGCGACCCAGCCGACGTATGTCTCGCTGCCAACGACGGCCTGCTGCCGTTGTGCCTGCCGTCGTGCAACCCGCTGATGCAGGACTGCGGGGAGGGTGAGGGATGCTTCGCCGCGGATGACGAGTTCTTGTGCATCTACACCGTGGCGCCCGACGCCGCGCACGGGGATCCTTGTGGCTTCATCAACGACTGCGCTCCTGGTCAGGTCTGCTTGGACGATGCGCTGTTCTCCAACTGCGCGGGCTTGGCCTGTTGCTCGGAGGTGTGCTCGGTCGCCGATCCGAACGCGGACGCTGCATGTGCGACCCTCGACCCGGTTCAGGCCTGCTTGCCCTGGTACGAGACTCCGCCCGCGGGCCTCGAAGACGTAGGCGTCTGCGCCCAGCCGCTACGGTGAGATGGCCATGCGACTCCGGGATGCTCGACGCCGCCTGCCGATCGTAGATCGGCTGCCCACGCCCAAGTCCAGGCATCTGGGCAAGGACTGGGCGCCCGACGCTCCCACGCCGCGGCTGGCGGTGTGGGAGATCACCCTCGCGTGCGACCAGGCCTGCATCCACTGCGGGTCCCGGGCGGGCGACGCTCGTGCGGGCGAGCTGAGCACCGAGGAGAGCCTCGACCTCATCGCGCAGATGAAGGAGCTCGGCGTGGGCGAAGTGGTGCTCGTGGGTGGTGAGGCCTACCTGCGCAACGACTTCATCCTCCTCGTCCGTGCGATCCGAGAGGCCGGGATGACCTGTGCGATGACGACGGGCGCCCGGACGCTCACCCGCACGCGGGTGGAGGCGATGGTCGAGGCCGGCATCAGCGCGGTCAACGTCTCGATCGACGGACTGCAGCCGGCCCATGACCGACTGCGTGGAGTGGAGGGCAGCTGGGACGCAGCCTTTGCCGCGCTGGGGTACCTGCGCGAGGCGGGGGTGACGATCACGGCCAACACCCAGATCAACCGCCTCACCCGGCACGACCTGGTCCCGCTGCTGCACCACATCGCCGACGCAGGGGTTGGTGCGTGGCAGCTGCAGATCACCGCCCCGTTCGGCAACGCAGGCGATCACCCCGAGATCCTGCTCCAGCCGTACATGTACCCGGAGCTGTTCGAGGAGCTGGAGCGGGTGGCCGACGCCGCCGATGCACGTGGGGTGGTGCTGTGGCCAGCCAACAACCTCGGGTACTTCGGTCCGCTGGAGTCGCGCCTTCGTCGGCTGCAAAAACGCGGTGCGCACTACAAGGGCTGTGGTGCGGGGCGCTACGCGCTGGGCATCGAGGCCAATGGCGCCATCAAGGGCTGTCCCAGCCTCGGTGGTGCGGCCAACATCGGCGGCTACATCCGCGACGACTCGCTGCGCGACATCTGGTTTGGCGCCCAACAACTTCGCTACACCCGCGAGCGAACCGTCAAGGAGCTGTGGGGGCGCTGTGGCGATTGCTACTACGCCGACATCTGCCGGGCGGGCTGCACCGCGACCGCGGAGCCCTTGCTCGGGCGTCCCGGCAACAACCCGTTTTGCCACCATCGGGCGCAGACCTTGGCCGAGCAGGGGCTTCGGGAGCGCATCGAGCTCGTCCGCAAGGGCCCCGGCGAGCCGTTCGACCACGGGCTCTATCGACTCATCACCGAGCCGCTCGACGAGCAGCAGCGAGCAGCGCGAGGTCCTGTCTCGGTGGTGGAACCACGGACATCGCGAGTGGTGGAGCCGATGGGCGCCGGCACTGCACTGGCCCCGCCCACGGCCTGAACCGAGAGCTTCACGCCGAGCCTCACGGTCTGCGGCGAGGGTCCGAGGCGGACGCACGCCCGGTGGATCCGGTCGAGCCGGG
Source organism: Deltaproteobacteria bacterium (assembly GCA_022601155.1). Taxonomy (GTDB): domain Bacteria; phylum Myxococcota_A; class Polyangia; order Nannocystales; family Nannocystaceae; genus Paraliomyxa. The sequence goes on from JAHZJA010001284.1 coordinate 2,186, forward strand.
CGTGCATCCGCAGACGTCGGAGCTCTAGAACCGTACGGTGGCCTGCACCCCGAACTGCGTGAGGCCTGCCGTCGGGGTGATCTGCACGCGCCGCTCGAGACGGGGTCGATGGACCAGCAGTGCGATGCCCGTGGCCAGGAAGGCCGGGGAGGCCACCAACACCATCAGGCCCACGCGGGCGACCTTCACGTCGCCGACCATCTCGTCGATCTGCGCGAGCGTCTCGGGATCGTCGATCGAGGTGGTGTCGTCGAAGGTGTTGGCGCTGCGGATGCTCCGCTTGGCGCCCATGGCCAGCACCGAGGAGCCGACCGCGATGCCGGTCAGGCCGACGGCAATGGACCCGGTACCCACCCCCACCGCGATGCGCCGTCGACGTTCGAGCGGGATGTGGGTTCGTTGCTGGAGCAGCATGCCCAGCTCGCGGGCGCCGAACACCCCGAACGCCGCCGCACCGACGCCGAACCCCACCGTGCCGAACAACCGACCCGAGCGCAGGCCGATGTCGGCCCGGTCGGGGATGGTGCAGGTGGTCACGTCGCTCTCGTCGTCGCAGTCGGGCAGCAAGGTCATTCGCGCTGCGATCATGCTCGCGACGGCCAGGCCACCCCCCAGCCCGAGCAGGATGGCTGCGTCACGGGGTCGGGCCTGGCGGGTGTGATCGGGAATCTGATCGTCCGAGCCACTCCAGGTCATCACCCGAGGCCGAAGTGGGGCATCCCACTGCACCTCCTCGGCGCCGGTCTGCCCGAGGATCTCGGAGGCGGTGACCGGCGCCACGCTCTCGTCGTTGGTCGCCGGGTTGCCCTCGTCGTCCATCGCGGTCGTCGGTGTCGTATCGTCGGGCGTCGCCGTGTCATCGTGTCGTGCCGTGTCATCGTGTCGCGATTCGGTTTCGGCCTCGGTCTGCGGGGCTGGCGTCGACGGCGAATCTTCGTCGTCGGAGGCCGTACGCGGCAGCTGTGGGCCGGGTGCGACCGAGTCCGGGGCGGTGGGCTTTGGCTTGGTCGAGGTCGTGTGGTGTGGGTGTGAGCGGTCGATCTTCCCCGCCGCATCGCCCACGGGATGAGCCAATGCAATGGGGGAGGCGAGCCCAATGAGAGCGCCAGTGACGGTTGCGAGTAGAAAGGAACGGTGAGACGGATGACGGTCGAGCTGGAACAACGATGCTGTGCTTCCGAGTTGGAGTGGACCCCGCAAATCCTTGTTGCCCCAACCCAGTGGATCATTACTCACGAATTTTCATGGAGTGATCAGCGCCACTCACCGACAGCAGCGTCTTCCACGACCGGCGCTGCGCAGCCATCACCGACGGTGTGGGAGTGCGGCCGTAGGTCGGTGTCGACGGCCGACCTACGAGACCGCACCCGGGCCTCCGTGCTGCACAACGACCAGACGCCCACCGAGGTCTTCGGCGGGCGTCTGGGACCGGCGGGAACCGAGTGTGCTCAACCCATCTGATAGAAGAACTCTTCGCGCGAGATCTTGCCATCCGCAACGTGGAACACGGCGATCTCGTCCATCTGCATCCGCATTCCGCTCGGCTTGTTGGTGATGTCGTAGGTGAAGCGGACCGCGACCCGATCGTCGCCGTGGGGCCAGGGGCCTTCGACGCTGGCGCTATGGATCTCGTGGTTGTCCGACCACCACTGGTTCTTGGCACGAACTCCTTCGATGCCTTTGGTGACACGCTCTCCTCCTGCGGGGGGCGGTGCCGCCTCGACGCTCACGACATCCTCGGCGTAGAGCGTGTTGATGGATTCCAGGCTCTTGCCCTCCTTGCAGAAGGCGACGAGTTGATTGGCGATTTCGATGGCAGACATGATGATCGTGGGCGTAGTGCCGCGCTGGATTCTACACCAGACACGCTACGACCGACCGGGCTCGGTCAGATCAGTGCGCGCGTGCCCTCGCGCCGCATCTTCCACAGCAAAGCCGTCGTAGTAGAAGTGCAGGAACGACTGGAAGATCGTCCACGAGAAGATCCGCTCGCTCGTCGGCACGCGGAGGAAGTACGGCCGGTCTGCATGCGGAGCGATGTCGCGGCCCCAGTATTCGAACAACAGGAAGTAGGCCCCCAGACCGACGGTGAACGCTGTGTTCGCGAGTACGGGTGGGGTGAGGGGCGGCCCACAGGGGGCGATGAGGTCGAGGCGCTCGGTCGCGGCGACGTTGGCACGCCCACGCGAAGACCAGGTACTCGAGCGCACGTGCCAGCACGCCCGCACCCGTGAGCTGACGGCCGCGACCGCCGCGGACGAACGCCAGCGTCGCGCCAATCGACCTGAGCAGGGCGTGCGGGGCCCGTGATCGAGCCTTCGTCGAGCATGGGGCCGATGGTCGGCAATCGCGTCTATGGTTGCGCCATGGACCTGAAGGCCCGCGCCGCCGCTGCGACCCTCCGCACCATGGGTTGGACGTTCGTCACCCCGCCACCCGCCGTCGACCGCTGCGTGGGCTTGGCCATGCCACATACCAGCAACATGGACGGGCTACTGCTGGTCCTGATGGCGCAGAAGATCGGGCTCGAGATGTCGTGGATGGTCAAGGACGCCATCGACAAGCCCGTGCTCGGTCAGGTGGTTCGAGGGGTAGGCGGCGTGTTCATCGAGCGATCCCGCGCCCACGGCGTGGTCGACCAGATGATCGAGCAGTTTGCTCGGCGCGACTCCTACTGCCTCATCATCCCCCCCGAGGGCAGCCGCAGCCGTCGAGACTACTGGAAATCGGGCTTCTATCACATCGCACTGGGGGCCAAGGTCCCGGTGGTTCCCGGCTTCCTCGACTACGAGAACAAGGAGGGCGGCTTTGGTCCGCCCATCTACCTGACCGGAGACGTCCACGCCGACATGGACGCGATTCGTGCGTTCTACCAGTCGCGCAGCTGTGTCCCCCGTTATCCGGAGAAGCTGGGGCCGATGCGTCTTCGCGAGGAAGATGCGCCCCGCGAGCCGACCTAGAGCTCAGCCACCGGGCACCAGCCCCACGCGTCGCGCCAGATTGGACGTGAACGCGCAGTGGGGGTCGTACTTGGCCTTGATCTCGAGCCAGCGATCGAGGTTGGGATACATGGCGCGAAACGTTGCCGGCTCCACGTAGGAGTCTTTGCCGAGGTAGATGCGGCCGCCCGCGTCCAGCACCATGGCGTCCAGTCGCCGCAGCAGGGCGACCGTGTCGCTGCGAATCGGAAAGTCGATCGCGAAGGTGTAGCCCTCGTGGGGGAACGACAGCAGGCCATCGCCCTGCTTGCCGAAGCGCTTGATGATGTTGAGGAACGGAAGCTCGCCCGCCGACTGCATGGCGTCGAAGATCTCCCGCATCTTGCGAGGGCCGTCGTCGATGGGGATTACGAACTGATACTGCGTGAAGCCGCGGCGCCCGTATCCCCGATTCCAGTTGGCCAAGAAATCCAGCGGGTAGATGAAGTTCTCGTAGTGGGCAAAGCCGCTGGCACCCCCCTGAACGCGGAGGATCAGCGCGTTGACGATGCGCATGGTCAGCGGGTTGAGCGTGATCTCTGGAAGCCGAAACGGGACGCTGACCTTGGGAGGCCCGGCCACGCGCAGGGGGTCCTTGGCCAGCGCGGGCGGGAGCTCGTCGAGCTTGGCGTGGTCACCCACCACGAGCACTCCGCGTCCGACGTTGTCCCCGGTGGCGAACACGTCCACCGTGCCCACCGAGTAGGGGAACTTGCCGTCCTGCTCGTCGAGCGCGGCCATCATCTGCTGGAGGTCGTCGACCGCGAACGCTTGCTGGCGAAAGTACGTGGTCTCGATCCGCAGCAGCGTGATGGTGGCGGTGAGCACCACGCCCAGCAGCCCCATGCCACCGAATGACGCCCAGAACAGATCGGAGTTGTGCTCGGGGCTCGCCTCGACCACCTCGCCGCTGGCCAGCAGCACCGTCATCGACTGTACGCAGCGGTTGAAGCAGCCCTGGGCATGGTGCGCCTTGCCGTGGATGTCGTTGGCGATGCAGCCGCCCACGGTGACGAACTTCGTCCCCGGCGTGATCATCGGAAACCAACCACGCGGGGCGAAGTCGGTGATGATTCGCGCCAGGCTCACCCCGGCCTCACAGACCAGCGTGCCCGTGGTCTCGTCGAACGCCAGGTAGCGATCGACCTTGCTCATTCCCAGCACCTGGAGGTCGGCATTGATCGCCGCGTCGCCGTAGCTCCTCCCGAGACCGCGGGCGATGGTGCCGCTGGCATCGAGCGCGCG
>JAHZJA010001285.1 GCA_022601155.1 Deltaproteobacteria bacterium
ATGCTCTCGCCCCGCTCAGGCGGTGGGTAACGACGACAAGGCGTCCCCGATGCGCGACAGGCCGTCGGTCAGCGAGGCGTCGTCGGTGGCGTAGCTCATCCGCAGGTGGCCGGGCGCGCCAAACGGGGTGCCAGGGACGGTCGCCACCAGCTTCTCCTCGAGCAGCCAGGTGGCCAGCTCGATGTCGTCGGCATGACGGGCACCGGGGCCCGTGTGCGGGCTGACATCGACGAACATGTAGAACGCGCCGTCGGGAGGCAGTGCCTCGGCTCCCGGGATCGGGTCCAGCCCGTCGAGCACGAGCTGACGACGGCGGGTGAAGGCTTCCTTCATCGCCGCGACCTCGGCCGGTACGGATGGATCGGTGAGCGCGGCCAGGGCCGCCGCCTGGGACAGCGTTGCCGCCCCCGAGGTGGTCTGGCTCTGGATCCGCGAGGCGGCCGAGACCAGCGGGGCCGGAGCCACGAAGTAGCCGATGCGAAATCCCGTCATGGCGAAGGTCTTGGACACCCCGTCGACGATGATCACGCGAGACCCCAGCGACTCGGAGAACGCCTTGAACGCGCTGACGTGGCTGAAGTCGCCGTAGACCAGATCGCGGTAGATGTCGTCGCAGATCACCCACGCCCGGGGCGCTCGCGCCTCGATGACCTCGCCCAGTGCCTGCAGGTCGTCTTCGCGGTAGCCGGCGCCCGTGGGGTTGCTGGGGCTGTTGAGCACGACGATCCGCGTGCGCTCCGACAGCTGGGCCGCCAGTGCCTCGGGACGCATCCGCCAGCCGTCGGCCCGGGTCGTCGGCACGAACTTCGCGGTCGCACCAGCCAGGCCCGCCATGTCGGGGTAGCTGACCCAGTACGGCGAAGGCACCACGACCTCGTCGCCGGGGTTGCACGTGGCGAGGAACAGGTTGGCGAGGCTGTGCTTGGCCCCGCACGACACCAGGACCTCGTTGCGCGAGAAGCTGCGGCCATGCACCGTGCTCATCAGCTCCGCCACCGCATCGCGCAGGGCGGGCGTGCCCGGCACGGGCGCGTACTTGACGGGGCCAGCGTGCACCGCGTCGGCCACCGCCTTGCGCACGGCGGTGGGAGGGCTGAAGTCTGGCTCTCCCGCGGCGAAGTTGAGGACCTTCTTGCCTTGGGCACGGAGCTGCCCCGCACGGCCCGAGACGGCGAGCGTCGCGGAGGGCTTGATGGCGGCAGCGCGGTCGGAGATGGGTGCTTCGGTCACGATGAACTCCCAGGGGTGGGGTCGGACAGGCGGAGGAACTCGACGCGGGCCTGCCCGTAGTCGCGGGCGAGCTCCAGGGTCAGAGCGGAGGGCCAGGCGACGGCCGGACTTTTACCCCGAACCAGCTGCCGCTCGCAGACCACTCGGGCTCCGGGCGCCAGCCAGCCGTTTTCGCACAGATCATGGGTGATCGGCCCGAACACATCGGGCATCGCGAACGGAGGATCGACGAACACGAGATCGCTCGGGCGCGGGGCAGTGCGACCACCGCGCAGCCACGTGGTGGAGTCGCCGCGGATCACCTGTGCCCGCTCGCCGAGCCCGAGCGCGTCGAGCTGGCGCCGCAGGTGCGCGACCACGCGCGGATCGAACTCGATGACCGTCGCGCTGGTCGCCCCTCGGCTGAGTGCCTCGAGCGTGAGCGCGCCCGAGCCTCCGAACAGATCGAGGACATGCGCGTCGACGACCGCGGTCTGCAGCCGATCGAAGATCGCACCCCGCACGCGCGCGCCCGTGGGTCGCAATCCCGGCACGCCCTTGGGCAACGGCAACAGCTTGCGCCCTCGTAGCGCTCCGGATTCGATGCGTTGCATCCAGGCGAAGGGTGCCTGGCCTGCCGCCGCAGGGCAAAGGGTGCGGCATCCCCACGCCGAACGCACGACGCTCGGGGATGCGCCGGGCTCAGTGCCGCGCCGAGCGGCTGCCCCGTGTCGCAGTCGCGCGCCGACGCCGTCGGCCCAACCCGACCAGGCCGAGCAGCCACAGCGCGCCACTGGGCAGGGGTCGGCCGCCTCCGGTGCAGCCACAGCCATCGTCGGGAATGAACACCCCCCCATCGAGACCGACGCCGCCGCTGCTCGACCCGGTGGTGGTGTCACCGGGGACCGGCGGCCCTCCGGTCGATGCCACGCCTCCCTCCGACCCTGGGCTGGTCGAAGTCTCCTCCCCCGCGGTGCTGTCGGCCCCGGTATCGGTGGTGGTCCCCACGTCGTCCTCGACGACGCAGTCGGGTGCACATCCGTCGTCGGGGTCGAGATTCCCGTCGTCGCACTGCTCGGCCGCGGCCCGGTTGACGACCCCGTCGCCGCACTCGGCCGCGGTGCAGTCGATGTCGCACACGGCGGACTCCCCCGCGTCGTCACAGTCTTCGCCCGCCAGCGCGTTGGTCAGCCCGTCGCCACACATCGCAGCGGTACAGTCGTCATCGCAGTCCGCGGTGGGGCCTGGCGTCCCCACGCCATCGCCGTCGCATTGCTCGCCCGCCGAGACGTTGAGCACCCCGTCACCGCACGACACCGCGGTGCAATCCATGTCGCACTCGGCCGACCGCCCGACGTCGTCGCAGGTCTCCCCCGCGGTCGTGTTGATGATCCCATCGCCGCACACGGCAGCCGTGCAATCGACGTCGCAGCGAGCCGACTCCCCCAAGTCGTCGCACTCTTCGCCGCTGCTGGGATTGAACACCCCGTCGCCACACTCGGGCAGCGAGCAATCCACGTCACACTGCGCCGATTCCCCCGCGTCGTCGCATTCCTCAGCGGCGCTCGCGTTGATCTGGCCGTCCCCGCACGACGCCACGGAGCAATCAGCATTGCA
>JAHZJA010001286.1 GCA_022601155.1 Deltaproteobacteria bacterium
ACGACGTCGGCGGGAGTGATGTCGTCACCGCAACCCGAGCTCGTCGCGCACGCAATGAGGATCGCGATCGACGTGCGGCGAAGCAAGAGTCGTGGACGGTGTGGAGTGTTCATCAGGGCGCTCCGAAGGCTTCAGTGTCGATGATTGCGTGCGCGAGTGCGTCGACCGAGTACTCGGCATCGCGAAGTGCGCTCACCACCGCGGCGAACTCGACTTGCTCGGTAGGGCCGACCGCGTGGCCCATTGCATGGGCCCAGATCATCCGTGCGATGTTGTTCGCGAACGCATCCGATGTGGAGAACCGCTCCGCCATCACGACCAAGCCCGTGGAGCTCTCCAGTGTGGCTTCCGCCGGCATCGGATCCCCCAATGCGTACGCGAGCGGCGGATCGGCGGCCCACGCATCTCTTGCCACCTGCGGGCCCAAGAAGAACGTGGTCGGGCGCTCGCGGTCGTATGTGCCGATCAACGGTTCCCCCATGCCCGGGATGCCATTGAACCCGATCCCATTGTAGTAGGCGAAGGCATACGCGAGCGGATCCAAAGTGGAGTGACACTGGTAGCAGGGCGACGCGTCGATCCCGATCGCATCGATGTCTCTCGGTTCCCCCGCGACGGGGAAGAGCCCCTCGAAGCGAGAGATGTCGAACCCCAACCAGGCCCGATAGGCAGCGGCGGCGGTGGTCCGCGGCAGGTAGCTCGCTTGCGTTTGGATGACGAGAAACCACTGTGTGGTCAACATGCCGGCGCGATGCTCCGGCGCGAGAGGCTGCCCTCCAGGGACCGGTGGAGAATTGCCGAATGGGTCACGGCACGGTAGGCCAGCGCGGAACGCCGGCGCCTCGATGGGGCTGACCGCCTCATCGATGACCGCGAGCTCACCGTTGGTGTCGCGGGCGACGTGGTAGTTGGCCAGCACGAGGTCCCGCGCATCTCGGCCTCCGGTCATGACGTACGCGAACAGGCGGTAGTCATATTCGAAGTCCGCGAGCATGGTCTCGCAGGTGCCCAGTGCGACGAGCGGCCGGATCTTGGAGTCCGCAAGGCGCGGTATGGCTTCGCGACGCCAGTAGTCCGAGGCTAGGCACTCCTCCAATGCCCCGTGCAGGACCTCCCGGGGGTTGTCGGCGGCTGCGACCGCAGCCACTTCTTCGAACGACGGGCCCTCACCACAGAACGCGGTCTCGACCCGTCGCAGGGCGAACGCAGCATCGTACTGACCGTGGAGGTACGCCTCCGAAGTGACTGCGTCCTCCGACGGTGGCGTCAGCGCGTGGGTGGAGAGCGGATCGCCTGGGAACATGCCACCAATGAGCTCCTCCAGATTGGTCCAGCCATCGCGGTCGGCGTCGCCCGGTTCCACTGCCGCAAGTGCCTCACCGAGGCTTTGGGCTCGATCTCCTGGGCCGAGTGCATCGCGGACCTCTGCCCCGTACAGATTGAGCTCGGGCGGGGCGACGTGGCAGATCAAACAGGAAGTCGTACCGTCGCTGCACGTGGGCGAGGTTGGATATGCATCGCACACCGCCTGCGGACCCTCGTTCGGATGTCCGTAGGCTGGGTTGCCCGTGAGCAACAGCAGCAACGTCAGCGGAGCAACATGCAAGGATCTCCGGTCGGTCATCGAAAATCAGCTTGATCAAGAGCCTTCGTCATCGCAATGGGCCAAGAGTCATGGTCGACCTGGTCGAAGTCATGCTCAGCGGTTGAGGAGCTGGAGCTGGAGCTGGAGTTGCGACGCAAGTCGCGCTCGTTCGGAGGCCGCACGCCGCAGGGGTGACCTTTGGCCCATAGCGCCGCCCCTCGCGGAGCATTAGACTGGTGGCGTGACCAGGGCCGACCGTGCGCTGCGCCCACGCGTGCAATCATGGGTGCGCATCGCAGTGCCCGCGGTGCTCCTGGGTTCGGCCGGCGCTACGTTCGCGACGCGACCGGCGATGGCGCTGCCCCTGGGAATCCTCGGCTTGGTTTGGGGCGGAGCGCTGTGGATGGGCCTGCGTCGCCCGTGGGCACGCGTCGCGGAGATCATCGTCTTGCTCGCGTGCGTCGCGTTGCTCGGCCCCGCGGCGATGGGGCTGTTCATTGTCACCGTTTGCACGGCGGCGATGTCCCTCCGACTGCTCCCGGCGATGGGGATGTCGACCATCACGACCGCGGGCGTGTTCGTGATGGTGCTCCTGGGGCCGCAGGGGGGCGGGGCGCGGCGCTCCAATATGCCGCCTTTCATGGTTGCCGTGCCGGCTGTGGTTCTGTTTGCGATTGGGCGCACCGTTCGGTACAGCGTGCTCACCCAAATCACGGCTCAAGAGCAAGCGGCGACGTTGAGTCAAACCAATGCCTTGCTCGCCAATAGCCTGCGGGCGTCGGGGGAGTTGGCCACCGCCCGCGAGCGCGGCCGTATCGCCCGCGAGCTACACGACAGCCTCGGCCATTGCCTGACTGCGGCGCACGTCCAGGTCCAGCTCGCGGCACGAGCGGTCGAGGCTCGATCGGACTCCGCCGGCGATGCGCTGGAGAAGGTCAGCGACGCCGTGCTGGGCGGCATCCACGAGCTGCGTCGTTGCGTTGCGGTGATGCGCGACCCACGAACGGACGAGCCTCTGGGTGAGGTGATGCGTGCCCTCGTCGACGCGCTCCCCCAAGACGGATTGGTGATTCGCCTGACGGTGGACGGACCGGAGCGAACGCTCGCTCCCGAGCGCGAGTTCGTCCTGTTTCGCGCGCTGCAGGAGGCGTTGACCAACGTGACCAAGCACGCCAGTGCAGAGAACGTGCATGTTCGGTTGGCCTACACCAGTGTGGGTCGCGTCCGGCTCGAAGTTCGCGACGATGGTGTCGGCAGTGAAGCCGTCGCGGCCGGCTTTGGCCTCAACGGCCTCGCACAGCGGGTGGAGGCGTTCGGCGGAGATCTTGCCATTGCGACGGCACCCGGCGCTGGATTTCGGCTGGCCGTGGAGCTCGAGGGAGCGGCGTGATGGCTCGGGTGTTGCTCGTCGACGACCAGGCCTCGTTTCGACAGGGCCTGCGCGCCTTGCTGTCGACGGAGCCGGGGATCGAGATCGTAGGCGAGGCACACGACGGCGTCGAGTGCCTCCGAACAGTGGGCGTGCTCGCACCCGATGTCGTCTTGCTCGACCTACGCATGCCGACGATGGGTGGTGTCGAGACGACACGTCGTCTCAAGCAACTGCGCCCCGAAATACAGGTCGTGGTCCTGACGACGTTCGATGAGGACGAACTCATGTTCGAGGCGCTCAAGGAAGGGGCACTGTCGTATCTGTTGAAGGACGCCACCGCCGACACCATCGCGAACGCAATCCGAGCTGCTGCCGAGGGACGCTCAATCCTGGCGAGGAGCGTCGCCCACAAGTTCGTGTCGGAGTTCGCTCGTATGGCCCGCCTCATCGGCCCGGAGCACACGCAGGACCTCGGGCTCTCCAAGCGAGAACTCGATGTCCTCCGCCACATCGCGCGCGGCTCGTCGAACAAGGAGATCGGCAGCGCGCTGAGGATCGCCGAAGGCACGGTGAAGAATCACCTCACCAACATCTTCGGCAAGCTCGAGGTCAGCGATCGAACCCAAGCCGCATTGCTGGCCCGCTCCCGAGGCCTGGTATGAACTGAATGCCAGTGGCTGCTGGGCTGTCCGCGGGGGCCGGCCGGCGCGCTCCACCTGTCATGTTCGATGGGCGACGTCGCGGAGAGAGTGGTCGATGGCCTCTCATCCTCGATAGAGAACCGATCTTCACCAAGGGTGTTCGTCGGATGCTCGGCGATGAAGGCGTCAAGGTTGTCCGGCTGCCCGCTCGCAGTCCGAATTTGAATGCCTACCCGGAGCGCTCCAGCGGCTCCGCCCGGCGCGAGTGCCTCTCGAAAGTCATCCCGCTGGGCGACCGTCATCTTCGGCACATCCTCAAGCAGTACACCGACCACGACCATGTCGGGCGGCCGTATCAGGGCCTCGACAACCGACTGCTCCGACCCGAGCTCGCCACCAATGACACCGGGCCAGTGCGACGTCGGGAGCGACTCGGCGGCGTCCTCAACTTCTACTCCCGGGCCGCGTGAGCGATGCACTCCCCGTCCCAAACCCCTCGGTTCCGCGCGACGTCGTCCAGCTGAAGCCGCGCCAATCCCCCGCCATCATGCCGAATCTCCGCTGCTGGGAAATGTGACATCACGGGCATCGCAGGCCGCGGCCGCCATGGTTTTCTGCTTTGGGCGACGAACAACCGGCATGCCGTCTCGCGGAAAAAGCCCCACAGAGTCGTAGCCGAGTGCGACGCGAGCGAAATTGGGTCCAAATCCCCCAGAATAATCCCGCCGCTGGTGCCGTCGTTTCGCGGAGGCATACTCGCGACCACGTCCATGGTGCACGGAGACCAATTGCCGATGCCCTGCCCCCGGTGCGGGGGCCCGATGACCGAGACGGGAGCCGGGCCCGCAGCGGGGACGGTCGGGCTGGGGTGCCGCTACTGCGGGGCGACCGACTCGCTGCCCATCGAGGTCGGTGCCCGTGTGCATGCGCTTCGCCAGCGGCTTCGCTCGCTTTGGTGGGCCAAGGATCAGCTGCACCAGCAAGACATCATGTTCTGCGAGCAGCTGGAGCGCACCTGGCTCCCCGGGACGCTGCGCGCGTTGATCGGACCACTGAGCATCTGCACGGTGCTGGCGTTGGGCATGGCCTATGCCGCGAACGACTGGCGAAGCGCGCTGTGGGGCGGGGGTCTGGCCGCGGCGTTCGTCGCGGTCGCTGCGGGGATGATCGGCGGCTTCTTGCTCGCCAAGCGCCGCTACCAACGAACGGTGCGACCGTGGATCACGGCCCTCGTGCCATCGTCACCGGGTGCGCGCTCGCGGTGCCACTGCTGCGGCGGCAAGCTGCCCCCGGTGCAGGACGCGTTCATCGAGTGTCACTACTGCGGCGCCACCAACCTGGTCACGCCCGAGCTCGCCCAGCGGCGCGCCCAGGACTTGGAGCGCGAGACCGCGGCGTACCGCAGCCGCGCCCAGGGCGCGGCGGTTCTCATCCGCGAGCACGTCGGCCACGTCCGCCGAGCGATCCAACTGGGGCACCTCGCAGGGTTCGGATTGGTGGGGTTGGTCGGTCTCGCCTCGTTCGGCATGACCTGGTTGCTGCGCTGATGCGTGTGGCCGAAGCACCCTTGTGCGTCTCCTGACTTCATCCGGCCCAACCCCACGGCCCTTCATCCCGCGACCAACCCAACCCTCGGCTCGACTCCGACGATGACCTCGATGCACTCCACCTTCGATCACCCCGCGTCCCTCCCCACCCGGTCCCACGTTCCGATGCCGCATGGCACGACGGCTGGTGCAGCATGTTGAAGGTCCTACCCGCGCTCGCGATCATCGGGTTCATGGTCTGGTATTTCGTGCTCCGCCACCGCGGTGCCGGTGGCCAGGCCGGATTGCACCGACACTTTGGGCTGGAGGAAGGCGAGAACGCCACGATGTACTGGAGCGCCGAGTTCGCTACGCCGATCCGCACGGGGGACAAGATCGCCACGGCGGCGATGGGCTTGATCGCGGGTGCGTTGGTGGGCGGGGTCGGCATTGCCACCGCCCGCCCGCGGGGTGTCTCGCTGGTCCTCACCGACCGCCAGCGCCTGGTGATGTGCATCGAGAACCAGGATGGCTCGACCAGCCTGTGCGCGTTTCGGCCGACCGACGGGCTCGAGGTGAATTCGATGGGGCGCGGCAACAAGCGCCTGCAGGGCGGCCCTACCGACATTCTTCGATTGAGCCGGGCCGACGGCTCCGGGTTCGTCGACATCTTGATCCACCACTCCGCCCAGCAGCCGTTGTTGGCCTGGGCCGCGACCGGTTCGCATGCGGGCGTGCCCGGTCCGGCCGACACCCCCTGGGGAAGCTGAGCCGGCTCGGGGAGACCGCCCCCCGGGTCTCGCGACGGATCAGGTGGGGCCGACTTCCTTGACGATGGTCGAGGGGTCGTCGCCGGGCAGGGCGGAGACCAGCCCCTCCTCCGGTCGCGACGGAGGAGAACAGACGATCGATTGGCCCCCGGCCAGCACGGCGGTGATGGCCCCACCAACCCGGCCACCGACAGCACCCCGTCGCGCAGGATGCCCTCGGACTGGTCGCCGGGCGTGTGATAGTCGTCGTGGACCTCGGTGAAGAAGAACAGCGAGGGGATGCCCAGCTCGGGCAACTCGGGCGGCCTCGCCGGTCAGGCGATCTCCATCCCCGACTGGCCCACGCCCGACAACGCGAGACCCTCGAGGAGCCGTCCAAGAAAGACTGCATGACCTACTGCTCGGACAAGTGGGTCTCGGATTTCGGGTGGGAGGGCCTCGAACTGGGTCTTGGTGGGTGACCGGAGCTCGCCATCGGTCGGCACCGCGGCGGTCGGAGGTGTAGAGCTGGTCTAGGGCCTTGCGCTTGCGGCTTCGTGTTTCGTTGAGAACGATGGTGAGCACCCATCCACCAAAGTTCCCCGGGCGGTAGCTGTCCACCGCCGTCTAGGCGCGAACGTATGCGTCCTACACCACGTCCTCCGCCTCCGCGTCGCCCCCCAATACCGCGCGGAAAGCGTAAAAGAACGGCAGTCGCTCGAACGACGCCAGATCGCCCGCTCGTACCCGGGCGACGTACTCCTCGTCGATGGACTCGTGCTCCGCGACAACACCAACGCCACGGGGACACGATTGGTCACCGAATCTCTCCAGATTGCACCCCGGAAAAACTCGGCCGGGGACGGAGCCGACGGTCTGCAGGTCACTCCAGCCTCATCGTGCGGAGGGTGCCACGAGCGGGGCGGCGGTGTCTTGCCGCACGCCACCGTGCCGGGGTGTCAAGGCTCGGCATTCCTCGTGCGCTGGTGCCACGAGCTCGCTGCGGCCGTCACAATGGCTCGCTGCGATCGAGGGGCGGGGCATCACGGGCATCGACGAGTCTCGCCAGGTCGGGCAAGCGCGTGCGGAGCGAATCCTCGCGCTCGAGCAAGCGACGCAGCGGACCCGCAATCCCCGGATAGCGCTCGAGCACCAGTGGAAGTCGCTCGCGAAACGTCGGATAGCGCTCGAGCACCTCGGGCAGTCGATCGAGCGGTGCCACCCCCGACGCAGAGACCTCGGCTGCCTGCATGTCGATCGTGAAGTCGTGCAACTTGAACACGGCCCCGGTGGGCTCCGGAAAGTGAAATGCATAGGTCGAAGCCTCTACGCACTCGACGAGCCCGACATCTCCGACCGAGTCTTCTTGGACGGTCACCGACTCCACGACGACGCCGATGTCGACCTCCGCGATGATCCTCGCACGAACCCGCAGGGTTCCCTCGTCGTGGGGATGCAGACGGGCGCACTCCTTGAGGCTCTCCGCGGCCTGCTCGGACAGCGCGTCGAGCAGAGGCTGCATGGCCGAGCCGTGCTCGGGGAAGAACAACAGGCGCAAGTCATCGGCCGCATCATCGACATCATCGCTGGTCTGTGCGTCGGGCAGCGTTCGCTCGACTCGCTCGATTCGCTCGTTGCGCGCGTCAAGCAGAGCTTCCCGCAGGCGTCGCCACCGGATCACCGACGACGACGGGAGAGCCCGTGCGCCGCTCGTCCCGCTCGAGGACGAAGGCTCGGAGGAGACCGCGAGCTCGGGAGAGCCGGCGCGATGACGGGGCTGCTGCGCGAGCGCGTCGTCGTCACTGCGCTGGCTTGCCGCGGCCACGACACCCAGGGCGACCAGGCCACTGAGGATCACGATCGCACTCACCGACACCGCCGTCGTGCTGGCGCCTCCGCTCGCCGTCACCGGATGGGCCGCCGTCGACGGGCTGGGCAACAGCAGGAAGCTCGCCTGCCACGGCCGATGTCCTTCGTACTGCAGCTCGAGCCGCTCTCGAAGCTTGGCCAGTGAGCGTCGCAAGCGGGTGCGAACGGTCGCGGGCGGTAACCCCAGCGCGTCCCCGATCTCCGACGCGTTCCAGTCCTCGCAGTAGCGCAGCGTGACGATTCGACGATCACGATCGGACAGAGACTCCAGCGATCGGCGCAGGATTTCGGCGACCTGTGTGCGGACCGCCCTCGCCTCCGGGTCTTCGATCCGCCCGATGGCGGGGGCGTGCCGTTCTCGCGAGCGCCGTCGAGTCGCCGCTCGAGCGCGCATCCGCCATTGGTTGCGGACCACCCCGAACAACCAGTCTCGGCCCTTGTCATCGGTCTGCTGTGCCGCGATGACGGCTTCTTGTGCGACGTCCTCGGCGTCGCTTGCGCCGGCGAGCCGTCGCGCGATGGCGTGGATCCAGGCCAGCTCGGTATGCCGCGAAGTGTGCGAAGTGCTCATGAATTAGCTCGTTGCCCCCTCGTTGCCGACGAACGCTCGGGTGTTTCACCTGCGAGGAATCCGTTTCGGCGCGTCGCCCAGCACCAGCTCGAGGGCATAGCAGGAACCCACAAAACACAGAAGCAATCGAAACACTCCTGGTGGCGACGGCAACCCCGTCCCGAATGAACTCTCCAACACGATGTCTCCTTCCTCTGTCGCTGTTGCTGTTGGGCGCGTGTGACCCTCGAGAGCAGGCGTTCGAAGACTCTTCCGAGCTCGACCGTTGGGATGCTCCCGCTACGCGAAAGGCGACCAGTTGCGTCACCCCGCCCGACGATCTCGTGCTGTGGCACAGCTACGACGAAGCCACGGGCCCGATTGCCGTGGATCACAGCTTCGGCCCCGGCAGCGCCCACGGCGACCACGTCAACGTAACGCCGACCTTGTTCGGACAGGTCTCCAGCGCGCTCGGCTTCAACGGCTCGAGCTCGGCGGTGGTCGTTCCGCACGAGCCCGCCATCGATTTCTCCACCTCTGACTTCGCGGTCGACTTCTGGTTTCGGCCTGCGCCGGGCGAGTCCCGAGCGATCCTCGTCGGCAAGGCGATCCAGAACCCGCCCCCCTCCCCAGTGGGGATCATCGTGGAGGGCTGGCAGCTGTCCTACGATGGCTCTGCCGTGTTCCTCTCGCTCGCCGGAGGGAACGCCATCCAAATTCGTCAGCTCTCGAGCCTCAACCAACCGATCGTCGAGGGGCAGTGGAACTTCATCGCGGTCAACGTCGATCGCGACAATCAGCAGGCGCAGCTGTGGCTCAACGGAGTGGACCAAGGGGTAATTGGCTTTCCCTTCCCGGCAAACTCGATCAGCACCAACGCCGACCTGACGGTGGGCAATGCCGGCGTGGCTGCGGCGACCTGGAACTTCAACGGCACCATCGACGAACTCGAGTTGTTCACGCGAACGCTCTCGGCGGCCGAGGTCGCGAGCCTCTACAACGCCGGACCGGCTGGGAAGTGCAAGGACTGTCCGCCGGAGAGCCCGACCCTCAAGTATGCGTCCACTGACCCCGCGGTCTGCATGGAAGGCCCGCCCGACGTCTACTGCGACCCCTCCGAGGGCTGGCGTCCCTTCGACAACCACTGCGGGTGCGGCTGCATCCAAGAGATCGAAGACGGCATGCAGTAGCGCGCCGACCGTGGCCTCGTCCGGCCGCGCCAAGTCCACGTCGAACGCTCACGACGCTCGGACTCTCGCGCTCGTCGAAGATGACGCATCGCGAGCCCGTCGAGACGCCCCCGTCGGCGACCGAGAATTCAGTTGGCGAGGCCGGAGCACTGGCAGAGCCCCGTGCCCGGGCCGCACGATCCCGCCGAGCACGAGCACCCGACGGAGGTCGGGTGGCCGAGGGAGATCGCTCCCCCCCCGGCTCCCACAGATCCCAGCATGCACGATTAGCG
>JAHZJA010000109.1 GCA_022601155.1 Deltaproteobacteria bacterium
ACACTCGTTGTCGCCAGCCCCTGCACCCAGGTGGCACATATCCGCCAGGCAATTCATATGAAACTGGGTGCAGTCGACATCGGCGTCACACCTTCGGTAGCCCTCGTGGTCTCCGTCGGACTCGCGAATGGGAATGCAGGCTCCGTCCTGGCAGATTGTGACCGCAGCGCAGTCCTCATCGACGAGGCATTGGTTGGGGCCGGCCCCGTCCAGCAGCACGCAGCTGATGCCATCACACCCCAGGTGGTGACCGGCACACTGCGCGTCGTCGGAGCACGCAGGTGCCTGCGCCCCCGGGATATGGACACATTCCCCTTGCTGGCAACTGACGGAATTGTACGAGCAGTCCCAGTCGTCGTGGCATTCGTTCGGCCCGACTCCTTCGACCAGTACGCAGGCTTTTGCCCCGAACTCCCCGACCGAGCACTCGAGGTGATGACCAACGCAACCATCCGATTCCCCCAGGAAACTGCACATGTCGGGGCCCTCGCCGGGAATGAGCTCGCAGGCCCCACCCAAGCAGCCCAAGCGAACACCGTCACACGCAGCGTCATCGACACAACGATCAGGCCCGGCGCCCGGCAGCACCGTACATTGCTGGTGGGCCGTGCACTCCTTGTGGAACCCCGCCCCGATGAGACGGTCGTCGCCTTCACCTCCGAGGTCGGAGGGGCCCTGGCAACCCGTCAGCGCGAGCGCGCCCACAGCCAGGACCCAGCGAATTTGGCGATACGGAAATGAACTCTTGTCGTCGTACATCATGGGCTCCTGCCGTGCCGTGGCAGCGCGTGCTCTGTTGCGGTCGTGTAAGTGGCCCCGCCGTGTTGGTCGCACGACGAGAGCCTTCGTGTCGGAGTGCTTCACCGAGCCGGGGCCAACGACGACGTCGGCCCGGCCACGTTCACTCGTAGGTGGGACTGTTGATGCCCGGTGGACACTCGTGGACGTCGGCCCCGAGCGCGCGGTCGTCATCGCGAGGAGCCGGCTCCCCGTGACAGCCAGGCGACGTCCGGACGCCCAGCGCCCACGACCGCAGCCGTCGGTGGCTCATCACGCGCCGCCCTCGCCGTTGTGCCCGGCCGACGCGACGGCGCGCTCGCGGTCGATCATCGCGCGGAACGTCCCCACGGGCTGGGCCCCGCCCAGGTAGCGACCATTGATGAAGAACGTCGGAGTGCCACGCACGTCCATCGAGAACAACAGCGCGCGCTCATGGGCAATCTCGTCCTTGCAGGCCCCGCCATCCATGTCGCTCTCGAACGTGCCCATGTCCAGCCCCAGCGTGCTCGCCATGGTGATCATCGCGTCGCGACCTAGGTTGTCGGGCATCGGTCGCCCCTGGTCGTTCGGCACCCACCCCGACGCCCAGATCTCGTCCTCCATCTCGAAGAACTTGCCCTGCTTGCCGGCAGCACAGGCCGCCAGGGCGGGAATCGTCGCGGTGTCCTCGTGAAGCACCAGCGGCTTGGCCACGACCCGAACGTCATCACCGTACTCCTGTTGCAGCGTCTTGACGGTGTCACGCGACCGCCGACAAAACGGGCACGCATAGTCCGACGCCACCACGATGGTGACCGCGGCGTCCGTAGGTCCAACCGACGCGTTGCCGTCGGTGGGCACCGTGTAGACCTTCTCCGGGTCGGGGCGGGTCAGCCCTGACTTGGCGCGGGCTGGAGTCGGCGCCGCGGCGGCTCGGGCTGGCGCCTCGTCGCCACGGCGGGCCAGCGACAGCTCCAGCGCAGCCACGCGGGCCGACAACTGGGCCAGCGCTTCGGATTCGGCGGAGCGCAGGGGGGGCGTGGCATCGACCGTGCATCCCACGAGCACGCCGAGAATCGAAACTGCGAATCGTCTGTCCATCGGATTTCATCCGCCGCGTTCCTGCAGCGGCCTCCACCAGTTGCTTCACCACACCCGCCATGACGGTTGCATCAGGGAGTGGTTTCGGTTTTGCGGTATGCTGGACTGGCTATGCACGTGCCCCTGGTCCCGTTGTCCGCCGTTGCTGGCTTCATGCTGGTGATGAGCGCCTGCGGCGAGTCGGCGGACAGCCCGATGCGCCCGGCCGGCTCGACCTCCAGCGCCAGCGCCACCGGGGGCTCACCGCCCCCGACCGGGGCCCCCGCCACCAGCAACTCGGAGCAGACCGCCGGCCCAACCGCAGGCGACACCACCGATGCCAGCCCCGCGACGTTCGGCGACGGCAGTACCGCTCCACAGTTCTGCCCCCCGGACGCCGAGGCCTCCATCGAGCTGGGTCTGGGCGACGTCGACTTTCGACCGGTCGACTCCGAACCCGCCCAGGTCATCCTCGGTCACCAGGGCGGATATCACGTGGTGATCGGCGTGCGCGGCGTGGGCTTGGACCTCGCCGAGTGGGGCGAGGGGCACCTGACGGCAACGGTCAACGGCCAGGTCGTCGCCGATCACAACGCGGTGATCTTGATGCACTGCTCCGACGATGGCGCGTACTCCGAGGCGCTGTGGATCAACCTCATCTTCGACGACGATCCGTCGTCGCTGTTGGGACTACCGATGGAGGTCGAGGCGCAGTACGTCGACGCCTCCAACCAGCAAGCCACCGCGACGGCCGAGCTCACGCTCTCCGACGAAATCGCCGGGGACTGACCGGCAACCCAGCCGTGTCGCCCCGCCGCGGCGGGGCACGCATGGCCCGTACCTTCGGGGCGACGGGGGCCGTCACGGTGCACGCTCCCGCCGACCTGGCGCGGGCGGGGAGTTGGCAGCCGCCAACCATGCCGTCACCGCCTTGCAGATGGGGCTGCCGTCGAGGCCATCGCAGATCGTCTGCGCCTCACGGACCAACG
>JAHZJA010001287.1 GCA_022601155.1 Deltaproteobacteria bacterium
CACACGAACCGGGCGGGGTCTTCGTTGAAGGGCACGATGTCGATCTTCTCGCCGCGCAGCTCCTGGACCACCGCTTGGACCCGGCTGCCCCGCATACCGACGCAGGCGCCGACGGGGTCGACGTCGCGATCGCGGCTGGAGACGGCGATCTTGCTGCGAGCTCCGGGCTCGCGCGCGCAAGCCTCGATGCGGACGATGCCCTCGTAGATCTCGGGGACTTCGTGCTCGAACAACTTCTCGACCAGGCCGCGATGGGTTCGCGACAGGATGATCTGCGGGCCGCGGGCGGACTTGTCGACGTCTTTGACGAAGGCGACGATCCGGTCACCGGGGCGCAGCGACTCGCGAGGAACTTGCTCGCGGACCGGAAGGATCGCTTCGGCCTTGCCGTTGTCGACCTCGACGATGATCGACCCCCGCTCGAAGCGGCGGACGATGCCGGTCATCAGCTCGCCCTTCTTCTCTTTGTAGGCGTCGTAGAGGTTCTCGCGCTCCGCCTCGCGAACCCTCTGGATGATGACCTGCTTGGCCGTCTGCGCTGCGATGCGACCAAAGCCGTGGCCGTTGAACTGCAGTGCGTGAATCTCGGGGTAGTCCTTGGACTGCTGCTCGGCCCGCTTGCGGTCGCCGTCGAGATAGAAGATCTGGAACAGCAGCTCGTCGCCCTCTTCGGCCTCCAGGCCTGCCCGTTGGGCCTGCTCGATGCTGATCTCGCGCGCGATTTGGGTCACGTCTTCAACGACGTACAGCACCTGGAAGAGGCTGACGTGGCCGGTTTCGGGGTCGAAGTTGGCCTCGATCTCCCGCTCCTCGAAGACCTTCTTGGCCGCGGCGAGCACCGCTTGCTCGACGGTATCGGTGAGGACCTGACGGGAGATGTTCTTCTCGCGGCAGACCTGGTCGATGACCGTGCTGAGGTTGACTACTTCTTCCATCGTGAGACCTGTCGTCGGAGCCTTGGAGACCGCGTGTACGAGCTAGGGACGGTGCCGAACGAGGCATCATCCTTCGTAGACGAGGTGGGCACGCCGCACCCGCGAGAGCGGAATGTGGTGCACCGTACCGTCGTCGGGATCCCGTAGGCTTACGGTTCCCGAGCGGTCGTCGTCGGGCTGGTCGGGATCGAGATCGATGGCCTCGATACGACCGTGGAAGTTGCGCTGGGAGTCCCCCGGCGTCAGTGGAGAGAAGACGCGCAGCTTGCAGGAGCGCCCGATGAAGCGGGCGAAGTGGCTGCGACGAGAAAGCGGACGCTCGAGACCGGGCGAAGACACCTCGAGCACGTAGGCACCTTGGAGTAGACGGACCAGCGCTCCACCGTGGGCGCCATCCTGGGCGTCGAGGACCTCGGCCGCATCGAGGGCATTGCCGAGGACTGGGCTCAGCCGTGCGCAGTCCTCCAGCCCGATGCCGCCGTCTGACTTGTCGACGAACACCTGGAGCTTCGATTGGCGACCGGACTGCCCCCACTCGAGGTGGACCAGCTCGTAGCCCATGGCCTTGAGCACGGGCTCGAGCACCGACTCCAGCACATCACGACGCGCGTGCTCGACCGTGCCAGGGATGGCAGCGGTCGCCTCGGCGGCGGGGGTGAGCGCGGGGTTGATCATCGGTCTCGGGCACAAAAAAGAGCGGGACCCGAAGGCGCCCACTCCCGACAAAGTGTGTCGTGGTGTGAAGACGGACCAGCAGATAGCACAGCGAAAAATCGCCCGCAAGGCCCGCACCCGGGCCCTAATCCGGGGTTCGGAGCCCCATGGACCGACCGTTCGACCAGGCTCGACAACCCCCGGGTGGGGTCGCACGCGCCAACACACACCCCGCAGGGTCCGGGTCTCCGCCACGGGGAGGGATCTGCGGGGGTGGCGAGGCCTTGGCCTCGGCCGACGAAGCCCTGGGCCCGCCTCGGGCCGGGCTCCCGGGCGGCCAGGGCCCCGAGCCAATGCCGCGGCTCGGCCGGACTGCGGCCCGCATGGGCACCGGGTCGGCTGCTGGTACCCTCCCCCACGTCGTGCGTCCGCGCCCCCTGACCACGCCCGTCCCCTCGGCAGCCCTGATCGTTTCGTGAGCCCTCGCAAACGACACTCCGAACTCAGCGGTCTGTACATGCTCATGGAGCGGTACGTGGACGGCGATCCGTCTGCGTTCAGCTCGCTGCACACCAGGCTGCACCCACGGCTGCGCGGCTTCCTGATGAAGCTGGTGCGCGATGAGACGGCGGTCGACGACCTGGTGCAGCTGACCTTGCTCAAGGCCCACCTCGCGCGCGAGCGCTTTGCTCTGCAAGGAGGCGACCCCGATGGCGCCGTCCAGGGCTGGTATTTCGCGATTTCCCGCAACGTGGCGATGGACTTCCTGCGCGACAAGTACCGCGGCGAGCGACGACGTGCAGGGGGTGACGAGGACGGAGATCCGGTGGCCGAGCTGGCCGATGCCGAGCTCAACGCCGAGCAGCTGGGCGAGCAGGTCGAGCGGGACGCCGAGATCGTCGAGCGTGTGCGCGAGGCCATCGCTCGGCTGCCTCCCGGCCAGCGCGAGGTGGTGGAGCTGCACAAGCTGCGCGGCATGAGCATGGCGAAGATCGCCGAGCGACTGGCCGTGCGCGAGGGCGCAGTGCGTGTGCGAGCCCACCGGGCCTACAAGGCGCTGGCCCGGCTGCTGATGCCCGGGACGCTGGGCGCGTGGCTGGCCCTGTGGGCGAGCGGGCCGCCCCTCCCGTGACGAACGTCGCGCGACGGGAGCGCGGCAATCCCGACCATTCCGTCCGCGATCAGGTCGAGCTGGACGTGTTGGGCAGCTGTCCCGCCCGCCGCTGCCTCGCGGCGTGAACCCGGGCGCGACGGCGCTGAGCCGTCGCCAGCCGCCGCTCCAAGGTCCGATGGAGCGCGGGCGCACCCGCCCAGTGCACGGGGCACATATCTCGCTCGGAGCCATCGCGCTGCTCGAGCACGAACACCTCGTGGACCGGCGGCGGCCGCTGCTCGATATGCACCGCGCCGACGTCATCGATCGCCACCGCGCGCCGCCGCGTGCCGTCGTGAAAGCGAACCTTGCTGCCGAACAGGACCGCTGCGCGGGGAAGCCGCGAGTCCAGCACCGTGCGGGCCCCCCACAGCAGCAGCCACGCAACCACCACGATCGCCACGCGCACGATCCACTCCATGCCGTCCACCAGCGCGACCCAGCGCGGCGGCAACCGCACCAGCAGCGCCAGCACCACCAACGACACGAACGTCAGCCCGATGGCGATCGACGCCAGCTTCCCGGTCCAGTCGTCCGGGCGAGCGACGCGCAACAGGGGGCCCAACACGACCCAAGCGTAGCAGCTGCCCACGCAGCGTCGGGTATGCTGCCCGCATGCGACGGCCCACGACCGGTCAATTGTTGCAGCTTGCTGGCACCCTCGGCTTGGTCCTCGGGTTGAGTTCGTGTGCAAGCACGGCCGAGTGCACCGAGCTGGCCTGCGAAAACGAGGCCTTTGTCACGATCCCGCCGGGTCTGTTCGAGGGCCCTTACGAGCTTCTGCTCGAGGGTGATGGCCAGACGGCCGCGGCCCGATGCCTCGACGCCAGCGCCTCCCCCGACAACCCCGAAGGACTCACCTGTGACGCCGTCGGTTTCTCGTTGGTGGGCCACCCCCTCGCCAACGAGCGGGAGATCCGAGTGACGATCACCCCCGATATGGGCGATCCCATCGTTGCCGATGTGCGCCTCGAGGCGGTCGACGAGGTCGCGCCCAACGGCCCCGACTGCCCTCCCCTGTGCTTCGTCCGCAACGGTCAGGTTCGCGTGACCGACAACGGCTGATCGCCGACCCGGCTCACTCGAACTGGACCTGCAGCGAGTAGCCGCCGGCCCCGATCTCACCCTGGTCGACGACCAGATAGTACTGACCCGGCTGCGGGATGAAGTACTCGAGCACGGCGGCGGCTCCCGCTGGCTCGCTGGAGCACGCCAGCTCGGACAACGCCGCACAGCCCGTGCGCATGCTGAGCACGGGGGCAAACCCACCGGTCGACTGCACGGTGGCGATCATGGTGCCGGGATTGGACGCCACCAGTCGGAACATGTTCTCGCGACCGGGGCCGCCGCAGTAACCGTCGACGCGTCCCTGGCCCTGGCTGAACTCGTTGTTCCACAAGAACGTGGAACCGGACATCTGCTCGATGACCTCGGGGTGAAGCGGGCACTGGGTCACCGGCGGCTCGCCGAGGTCGACCTTGAGCGCATAGGTGCCCTCGTCGCCATCGCGACTGTCGATGATCACCGTGTAGACCTTGCCGGCCTCCGCCAGGAAGTGGAACGGTTCCTGAAGGATGCTCTGCGTACAGATGCGGGTGATGCCCGTGTTGGTGTCGCAGCCGGACTCGATCACCCGCAGCGTGGGGGTGAAGTCGGTCGCGACCGGATCGAGGCTGAGCAACACGTCCACGTC
>JAHZJA010001288.1 GCA_022601155.1 Deltaproteobacteria bacterium
CACCGCCTTGACGACCTCGGTGCCGCCATCGTCGGCCTTCTCCCCGCCTCCGTCGGCGGCCTCCGTCTTGCCATCGTCAGCAGACTTGGCCTCTCCACCGTCGGCCTTCGCCTCACCTTCCTCCGCCTTGTCGTCGCCGCCAGTCAGCTCTTGGAGCTTGGCGCAACCGGGCGCAGTGGACAGTGCGAGCAAGGACGCCAGCGATAGCGAGACGCCACCGCACAACGATCGTTTCGAGCGCATAGCCGCGGAGCATACATGGTTTTGCGAGGGCGGGAAAAAGCGCGATCCGCCCTAATCGGGCCGCGGGAGGCACATAGGGACGGGTCTGTGCGGGATCCCCTCGGGCGTCCTCGTGCGTTGTCGTCGAACACGGTCCTCGTCGCGCTGTCGCTCGCCTTTGCGCCACGAGCCGGGCTGATGGGCCGGCCCACGCCGGCCCATCAGCCTATACGGCAGTCCCGCTTTTCGCCGAGTGCCGGGCCGCGATAGCGTGCAGACCGCGAGGAGGACGAACCGATGGGCTTTTCCGAGAAGATGCGTGAGAGCTTGGGGGCCGAGGGAGCCCGGGTGCAGGTCACCGCTCCCCCCCAAGTGGTGCCACGTGGTGAGACCACGACCGCCTCGGTGACGATCGTCGGCGGCACGCGAGCGGCCACCGTCGATGCGCTCATCGTTCGGTTGGTCGAGGCCGACCGCCACTGGATTCGCAACGAAGACGGCGAGCGGTTGTCCGAGCAAGAGGTGCGGGACCTCGGTCATCGCAAGGGCCTGACCGCAGGCTGGGACCGACGTCCCGTCGTCGAGCATCGCGTCGACCTGGTGCAGACCATCGAGCCCTCGGCCGAGCACGAGGTGACCGTGGACGTGCCGATCCCCGCCGAGTGCGGCCCGACCACCCCGGCCTGCAGCCATACGCTCAACATTCAGGCCGACATCAAGGGTCAGATCGACCCGACGGGCAACGCCCGGATCACCCTGGGCTGACGCGAGCCGCGAGCGAGGGCTCGCGCGCGATGATGACGGCTGCGCGCCAAGCCGATCCGGCGGCGCGCACAATTGGAGAGACCGCCCTTCCGCCGCGTGGCTGAAGGACGGTCCGCCCGATACATCGCAATGGCGTGCGGCGTACGGGGCCGCATCGCGAGCGAAGCGTTACTTGAGCTCACACTGCGTCATCATGACGTACTTGCCGGGGTCGGCCCCACCGATGTCGCACACGGCGGTCAGCTCGGCACCCTCGGCGATGTTCTTTTCCTTCACGGCCGCGCCGTTGTCGGTGAACTGCAGCGAAACCCAGCCTTCGCCCTCACCGACCAACCACACCTTCTTGGCGTCGTTCATCTCGGTGATGACCTTCTTGACCTTGCCGGTGAGCTCGACCTTCTTGCCCATGTAGTCCATGGCCGCCGCACCCTTGACGGCCATGTACTCCTTGTACCACTCGACCGAGTCCTTCTTGAGTAGGTCGCCGCCGCCGTCGGCCTTCTTGGCATCGCCACCCGCCTTCGCGTCGGCCTTCTTCGCGTCGCCGCCAGCCTTCTTGGCATCGCCAGCTTTCTTGGCGTCCTTCTTGGCATCGGCCTTCGCGTCCTTGCCGGCATCCTTCTTGTCGTCGCAACCGACGGTCGTCGCCAGCATCGCGCACAGGGAGATGGAGAATAGAGTCCGCGTCATTCCTTTTGGACCTCGCACGCGGCGGAACATAGCACCGCCTGGCGCCACGATTGCCATGGCTGAACGTACAGCCAGGATCGCCCCACGGGTCCTACCCTACGGGCGGGTACGGCTCACACATCGTCGTGGTCACGGCATCTTCCAGCGCATCGGCGAGCGAGACTTGTCCCGCGACCACCAGATCGATGTCGAACACCCCGCCGGCCGTCGCCTGCGGGATGGGATCCATGCCTTGGTAGGGGCTCGACCAGCCGGGCGTGACGTCTTCGCAGGTGCACTGACCTCCGATCTGGCCGGCGAACGAGAAGTCTCGGATCTCCCGCTCCTGCAGAGCCGTGACCGTCTCGGCGTAGCCGTGCTGCACCTCCACCCCGTTGGCCGTGGTCGGACCGTCCCAAAATGTGTCGTCGGTGGTGTGGAGAATCAGCCGCAAGGTGGTCTCGGCCGGCCGCCACTGAAACCCGCTGGCGGCCAGAAATAGGCCGTCGAGGCTGTTTTCTGGCCACGTACTGTTGAGGTTGCCGCCGCCGACCTGCTGATTGCTGGCGGTGAAGCTGCTCCACATCTGGAAGTCTTGCTGGAGCAACGCCACGCTCTCATAGGGCGCTCCGGTGTTGAGCAAGGCCACATCATCGACGAACACCACCAATCCGTAGTGGGGATCGCTGGGCAGGTCCATGGCATCGAGCGCTTCATCGACGAAGATGATCTCCGTCGCCAGCTGATCGAGGAACGGCCCCATCGTCGTCGACACGTCCATCACGAACACGATGTCGACGTCTTGATCGCAGCTGCCGTTGCCGCCATCGGTGATGTCGGGGCCGTCGCTCGGCGGAGCGACATCGAGCTTGTCCCCACTGTCGACCTCCGCCGCGGCAGTGGTGGTGGTGTCGTCGCTGGCGGGCCCTGTGCTGCCGACCGGTGTTCCGCCGGCGTCGGCCGGTGCGTTGGGCTCCGCACATCCAGTGACGAGCAACAGCAGCATCGCAGCGCCGCACACCGTTCGGTCAGTCCCCTTCATCATCGCCACAGCTCCCCGGACATCGTACTGCGAATGAGTCGTGACGCAGGCCAGCGGGTGAACCCGCGCTCACCGCGAAGAGCGATGACCGTGTGAGGCCCCACGCGGCCGGCTGCGGGCCGGGTGCCGGGTGTTGGTGGCGACGGCCTTCGGGTAGCGTCGCGGCCGGCACGATGACGGACCGCTCCAGCCCTGCCCTCGGCATCGACCTCGGCACCACGCGCACCGTCGTGGTCGCCGCAGATCGTGGCAGCTACCCCGTGGCCTCGTTCGACGAGGGCGGCAGCTTCTGCGACCACCTGCCCGCGCTCGCGGTCCACAGCCAAGGACGGTGGTGGTTTGGCGAAGCGGCTCGGGCTCGGGTTGTCGGTGATGCCGACGATCACTGGGCCACACCCTCGGTCAAGCGCACGGTGTCCACGTTGGCGCCCGAAGCAGCGCTCCCGGGAGGCCCCGCTTCGACCACCGCGATGGGCCTGCTCGAGGCCTACCTCCGGTGGGTGGCGGACATGGTCCGCACCCGCAGCAACCTCGAGATCCCCGAAGACGCGCCGCTGACGGCCATGGTCGCGGTCCCGGCCAACGCCAGTACGCGCCAGCGCTACCTCACCCTCGAGGCATTTTCGCGAGCGGGCTTCTCGGTGACGGGCATGGTGGGGGAGCCGACGGCGGCCGCGGTGGAGTACGCCCACCGAGAGCCGGTCGCGCTGTCGGCCCGCAGCCCCAAGCGCTACGTGGTGGTCTACGATCTCGGCGGCGGAACCTTCGACACCGCCGCGGTCTCGCTGGACGGGAGCCGCTTCAGCCTCCTCACCAGCGAGGGGATCGAGCGCCTGGGCGGCGCGGACTTCGACGAGGAAATCCTCGAGCTGGCCTTCACCGGGCTGGTGGAGCAGGGCTTCGAGTTCGCCACGACCACCACGGTCGAGCACCTCGACGCATCGACCCGGGCCGCGATGCTCGAGCTGTGCCGCGACGCCAAGGAGGGCCTGCGCCCGGGCAGTCGTCGCTTGCTGCTGGACTTCGGCTCCGTCCTTCCCGATGCCCCCGCCGTGGTGCTGACCACCGACACGCTCTACGGACGCTGCCGGCCGCACATCGATCGCACGATCGCGATGGTGGACCGCGTGCTCGAGAGCCTGCCGCAGCACGGGCTGGACCCCAGCGACCCCAAGCAACTGGGCGCCCTGTATCTCGTGGGGGGCTCGGTCGCGCTGCCCCCGGTCGCCCGGGCGCTACGCGAACGCTACGGCCGCAAGATCAAGCTGTCCGCGCAGCCCCATGCCGCGACCGCACTGGGCCTGGCCGTCGCCGCCGATCCGAGCGCACGCATTCGCATTCGCGAGGCCACCACCCGGCACTTTGGCGTGTGGCGAGAGGCGCTCGATGGCCGAGAGAAGGTCTTCGATCCCATCCTCTCCAAGGACACGCTGCCACCCAGCGAGGGGGAACCCCTCGTCGTGGAGCGGCGCTACCGACCGATGCACACGGTCGGACACCTCCGGTTCCTCGAGTGCAGCCGCTTGGCTGACGACGGGCGCCCGGCGGGCGACCTGACGCCCTGGCGGCAGCTCCGGGTTCCCTACGATGGCGCCGACGACAGCGACGACCATGCCGCCGAACATCGGCCCGTAGAGCGCACCACCGCCGAGGGTGACGAAATCGTCGAGACCTACACCCACACGCAGGACGGCACGATCACCGTGGAGATCGCCAACGCGGCCGCCGCGTTCCGTCGACGCTACGTGCTGGGTGCGATGCGCTAATAGCCCATCCATCCTCGGTGCCAGCACGCGCCTGACGCGAACCACCGCGGTGGCTGTGGCGGCCGACGCTCAGGGTTCCACGCCAAGACGATTTCATCCCCCACCCTGCGGGGCATCCAGCATAAGATGTGTCCCACTATGGATTGGCGACATGCGCGGCTCGTTGGCACGGTGGCCCTGACCACCTGGCTGGTCCCTGGTTTGGCAGCAGCGGAGCGCGTGGTGTTCATCAACACCGAGCCGGTCGTGCTCAACAACGCCGGCGGTCAAGATCCCACCCAAGACTCGTACAACACCACGGGATTCGTCCCGGGTCCGGCCTCGGGCTGGCCCGGCCTCACCGAGGCGCAGCAGGTCCAGCTGCTGTACTGGCTCAAGGAAGCCTCGGTGCCGTTCGACATCGTCTACACGTTCCAGCGGCCGGCCAACGGCACCTACGACATGGTGGTGCTGGGCAGCGCAGCCGACAACGCCGCGCTGTTCCCCGACCTGGGGTGCTCGGCCGCCATCGGCATCGCCGATTGCGAGGACGCCAACGACGAGAACATCAGCTTCCTGTTTTGGGGCTGCATGAACGCGAACGACCAGGCCGACATGCATCGGGTCGCGTTCAACATCTTTGCTGGGCTGGGCTTTGGCTGGGGGCTGGAGAACCTCTCCGTCACTGGCCAGATCATGGGCAACTACACCGTCAACGCCCTCGAGTTCGGCAACAGCTGCGCCAACATCGACGGCACGCAGCTGTGCGCCACCCACCCCGGCTGCGCCGACGGGTCGATGAACTCCACCGCCGATCTCACCCAGAGAATCGGCCTGCGCGTCGACGATGGCCCGCCGGTCGTCTCGATCACCGCGCCCGAAGACAACACCGTCGTATCCCCCGACGTGATGGTCGAGGCCAACGTCGGGGACCTGTTCGGTGGGCTCGAGGTGGTGCTGGAGGTGGTCGAGGTCGGCCAGTCGCTCCAAGACAACCAACCTCCCTACGGCTGGAGCCTCACGGGGATCCCCCAGGGCACATGGACGCTGCGCGTCACCGCCACCGATGCCGACATGAACTCGGTGAGCGAAGAGGTGACCATCTGCGTCGACCTTCCCGAGTGCGGCGCGCCCCCGGCCAGCGACAGCAGCGGTGGCGGCGACAGCTCCACCGGCGGGCTCGACACCTCGGGTGGTGGCGACTCCACGACGGGCGAGATCCTGATCACCACCGGAGATGTCGATCCTCCGGCTCCGCCGCCCATGACCACTGGAGCACCGAGCGCGCCCACGACGTTCGGCACCGATACGCCGGAGACCGGTTGCCAGTGCAGAGCCAATGGCAGCGGCGCCCCTGGTCCGGGGATGACGTTGTTGTCGTTGCTGCTGCTGGGTGCGTTCATTCGACGCGAATGAAGGACCACCGCAAGTTGTAGCGCCCGCGCTCGCCCGACGATCCGGTGAGCGCGGAGTCCTCGCGATTGATGAGCATCCAGCCTTCGCCGCGACTGCCG
>JAHZJA010001289.1 GCA_022601155.1 Deltaproteobacteria bacterium
GACTTCGGCCGGAAATCCCAGGGCATAGACAGCGGTGCCGTCGGGCGACAACGCGGCTTGGTTTTGCCATGGGCCGAGGCTTCCCATCTGGCCGAGCACGCCGATGGCCGCGGTGACCGGATCGACGCTGAGCACCTCCATCGCTCCTCCGGCCGAGAACCTCATCGCGATCAACCGATCCTGGTGATCGAAGCCGGCCAGCGTGGCATCGTCGAGTCCTCCTCCATGGGCGACGTCGTAGTCGAAGGTGTCGGTGCTGAGGTCGAACACGTACAGGCTGCCGTTGATCCCAACGTCGGTAGGAAATCCCAAGGCGTACAGGGCGGTGTCATCGGGCGACAGCGCGGCTTGATTTTGCCATGGGCCGAGGTTTCCCATCTGGCCAAGCACACTGGTGGCCGCGGTGACCGGGCTGGCGCTGAGCACTTCCATCGTTCCTCCGGCGGAAAAACCGAGGGCGATGAGCCGATCCTCGGGCTCTGCGTCGGTATCGGTGTCGGTATCGGTATCACCAACGGCACCCGTATCGGCACTGGTATCGGTCCCTGTGCCGCTCCCAGCATCATCGTGTGTCGTTGAATCGCCCTGTGTCTCCGTCCCGGTCTCCGTCTCCGTCTCCAACAACTCGATCGGGACTACGCACGCGACGGATCCGAGGCAGAACGACAAGAGACCAGGAATCCGCCAGTGGTTGAAGTGCTGCATCACCACTATGAATGTCCGGCCCGCTCCCGAGACTACGGAGGTTTCGCGGCTGTGAACGGAACTTTGGGACAGGCCGACTCGATCCGATGGGCCACGGGAGAACCGGGGCGTCGTCGCAGGAACACACGCGCCTCGCCCCGGGCCTGCGCTCTCTTGTCCAGCCGGCACAGGCTCTGGATCCGCAGGGCCACCCCGGCGTCGGCAAGGGGGCTGTCGACATACTCGCGAATATGGCGGTTGGCGAGCACGAGCGCGCGCGCAGGGTCTTCCGCGGCCAGCGCAGCGGCGGCGTCGCGCAGCAGCGCGTTCTCGGTCGCGAGGCTGGGGGGTGCTGGCGGAAGGGCAGGGGGCCGGCGGCCGTGTGAGGGTGGAGCTGGCGAGCGTCGTCGGGAACGGATCGGCCTGGAGGTGCGCGGGCTCGAAGACTCCACCGATGGAGGCTCGGCCACGTTCCCGCGCGGCTCGATCCCGTGGGGCTGGGCAGCCGCAGGCGCGGCCGATGAGAGCGTGTTCCGTGGCGGCACAGTGGCGGGGCCCGATGGCTCGCGGGGCGGTGCCATGGTGGTCGCCACTCCGAGCCCGACCGCGAGCACCACGATGGCGCCCAGTCCGGTCGCGACCGGGTTGACTCCGAGCGACAGTGCCGACCCGACGGATACGGCCAGCGGCGCCGTGGGCAGCACGGCGAGCAGGGCACTCCACGAGCGCGCGGTCGCTCTGGGTCGCGCCCGGCGAGCCAGGGAGCGGAGGTGGTGGCGGTCTTCGGCCATGTCCGCTCGAAGACGGGCCCGCAGGGCCCGGAGCGCGTCATAGGCGGTGCTCGGCCGCAGCCCCAGCGCACGTGCAGCCTCGGCTCCCGTCATCCCCTCGACCTCCGAGAGCACGAACAGTTCCCGGTGCCGCTCGGGCAGCCCAGCGATGAAGTGGTCGAGGGCCTGCCAGGCTTCCGCAGACTGGATGGTGAGCGGGCGCGGGGTCACCACAGTGCGCCGCATTTCGTCCTTGCGGAGCTTCGCTCGTCGTTCCGTGCGGCGGTAGTTGCTGGCCACGCGGCGGGCGATCGCATAGAGCCACGCCTTGGCCGAGCCCCCGGTGAACGAGGCCATCCGCCGGTACGCGACGAGGAAGGTCTCCTGCACCGCATCGTCGAGTTGGTGTTCTTCGACACCAAGGCGCTGCACCGCGCCCCACACCAGCCCAAAATGCTCGCGATAGATCGAACGAAAGCCAGCAATCGAGGAAGGATCCGCGCGCTCGTCCACGTCTTGGATCAATGTCCGGTCGAGGTCCGATCTTACGGGATGATGATCTCCAACCCGACGACGAGCCGGCTCGAGACGGGAAAACGACGGAATCCGAGAGCACCGTGCAGCAAGAACTCACCGCTGAAGACGGGAACGACGGCTTCCAGGGCGGCCCACAGACCCACCCGGCCCCAGCGTGCGGCGACGCCCACGCTGGCGAGCGGACCGAGCCAGGGGCCATGACGGGTGCGACGCCGCTCGGACTGTACGGTCGTGGCCCGCACGGCGCCGCCCTCGAGGCCACCACACACCGGTAGCTCGATACGGCCGACCCGTGGTCGGCCGCAGCCGCGCAGACCACCAGCGCCCGCCTGATACCGAACTTCCTGACCCTGCGCGTCGTCCCGGCGCGGCGCGAGATAGCCGCCGTGGAGCTCCAACCGAGCCCGAGGCCACCCGAGACCTACGGCCAGGCGCGGACCCCCGGTCACCCCGGGCAGAGCTCCGGCCTCGCCCACCGCGGCCAGTCGCAGTCGGACCTTGGGCCGCGTTCGTGTGGGCGCCTGGGCGGGGGCATGGCGGGGCTCGGGAGGGATGGGCCGACTGCCGGGCGGCTGGTGGGGTGGATCGATCGCAACAGGGGTGGACTCGGGGGGGCCGCTCCCGTCGGGCATGGGCTGTACCGACGGCGGTGCCGCGGACACAGAGGCCGCGAGCTCGGGCTCGAGCGCGATTGCCAACAAGATCGCAGCGGCCTCACCCAACTCGTCGCACGACGGCGCGACGAGCTCACGGAGTTCAACCCTCCCTCCAAACTCGGTCCGCAGGATCAGGCCGAAGCCCGGCTCACGCAGCTCGATTGTCCCGGTGACCGACAACGTGTCTCCGTCGACGGGAGGGCCGCTCATCATCTCTTCGACGCGGGCGCGAAGCTGTTCGGCATCGGGGCAGCCGGTCGGTACCTGCCAGTCGAATTCGAGCATGGCGGGGGGTGGCGGAGGTGTGGGAACCGTCGGCTCTGCCGCGACGACCCCGGGTACCAGCAGGGCGCCCGCGACCATCCACGCCGCGACGCTCTTGGATCGCCCACTCGTCGGGCCCTGCATTGCTCGGAACAACGTCGAAAATATGTGCCAAGTCGGGGCCGATGACCAATGGGCCATCACATCGTCGTCACCCTCGCCACCCATGGGGCCAGACCAGCATGGGCTGGGTCGTCCCGTCGTCGGTGCTCGTCTGCCGCTAGCAGACCGGTGTCGGGCTGTTCTGCAGCATCCGCACCCCGAACTTCCGACCCTCGTGGGCCGCCCGTCTCGTCCCCACGATGGCCACACGGCTCTCGTCGTCGCTGACCACGATGCCGAGGGCGGCGGCGTCGTCGAGGTGTCGCGATCGACGTTGCCCACCGCTAGCGATTCCCCGCAATCGTCATCGTCCTCCGGTCTTCCCGTCGAGCGGCCGCCGTGGCCGATGAGCTCCGCCCAGCCTGCGATTGCCGAACTCCAGGACATGGTCGTGCACCCCTGGGCGGCCGAAACACCCTCCACGTAATTGTCTCGGGGCGAGGTCGACCACCGCGAGGTTGTTCCCCGAGGTCGCCACCCCGGGATGGAGCGAGACCCAACGAGGGCGGCTGGGGTGAGCGCGCCGACGGTGTCCTCTTTTGGGGGGTCACGGAAGATCGAGTGGCGATTGACCCGAATCCATCGTCGTCGAAGGGCCCCGACCGTCCACTGTGCAGTAGGCCGCGGCTGTCCTGGGAATGCACCCAGGGGGATCTCCCCAGCGGCGATGTCCTGGGACGCGTATCCCGAGCGACGGCCCACCGCGAGATGTTGTTGCTGCTCGCGAGCCTGTTCACCCCAAATCGGGCCCAGTACTGATTCAAATTGAGATTTTGAGCAGAGGGAACCGCGGCTATCGTGGTGAGGACCTGGCCGTCAACTCGACCTTCGTGCGGATCACATCCGCGAAGGAACAACACGATATGTCTTCAGCGCGTACCGTCTCGATAGTATCAATCGCCATTGTCGCTACTTGCCTGGCCCCCCGTGACGCGACCGCAGCCCCGGGGGCTGACGGCAAGGCCTCCGTGGGTGGGGCTTCCGGCGCGGCCGAGGGCTCTGGCGAGACACCAAGCAAACGGGCAAAGGACCGCGGCGACACGCCGTGGATCAAGCGCTGGCGCCCCGAAAAGAACATGTTCGAGCTGGGAGTCTTCGGCGGGGTGTTCCTGCCCGACCGCCGGCTGGAGTTGTTCGAGTCCGACTTGGACTTGCCCGACCAGGGCTTTCGAGCACTGCGCGACCTCGCACCGGACATTGGAGTTCGGTTCGCCTACATGCCATGGCGACACTTCGGAATGGAGGTGGAAGGAGCGGTCAGTCCGACCCAGACCGACACTGGCAGTTCGGCGCTGGTGTACGCGGCCCGTGGCCACCTCATCGCGCAGCTGGGTCTGTGGAGCGTCACGCCCTTCGTCGTCGCCGGGCCCAGCGGACTCGGCGTTGCGTCCGACCGCAGTGCAGTCGGCAACGATATCGATCTCGGGTTCCACTTCGGC
>JAHZJA010001290.1 GCA_022601155.1 Deltaproteobacteria bacterium
GAGCAACGCAGCCATGCGGTTCGGGGGCGGTGTTCTGCATACACGCGAATACGGAGACACGCTCCTAGCGCGCGGGCCTACAGCTTGCCGACCACGGTCACGGGACAGTGATCGGAGACGGAGACGAACTCGGGGTCCATCTCGTCGGCGTCGGTCGGATCGCAGTCGAGCCTCTCACACAGTCCCCACACACGCGCGTCCTTCCAGCCCGACGGCGCAACCACATGATCGAGCACCGAGGGCCGAAAGGGGCCGTCGTCCCGCGGCGGTCGCCAATACTCGGTGCAGGACAGCTCGGCGGTGGGAAGCGTCCGCCCCGCGTCCTCCACGAGACCCTCGACGAATGGCCGCTCCTCGGCCGGCTCACCGCGAAAGCCCGTGCTGTTGGCGTCGCCCAGGGCCAAGATCGGCGCATCGTGACGCGCCTCGGCCTCCGCGACGCGCTCGAGGACCCGCCCCCACTGCACCTTGCGGCTGTCGAAATTGTACGGGTGAGCGGGAAGGTGCATCGACAGCACCCCGAGTTCCTTGCCCTGGTCATTGCGAAAGACCCCGAGCGTGCCGGGCTGGCGGCGACCACAGTGACCGTCGGGGAGCATGTCGGGATAGCCAATGTGCTCCACCACCGACCAGGTCTCGGCGTCGTAGGCGATTGCGGTGGTGAAGCGGCCGTTGTCGCCACCGCACGGCCCCAGGAGCAGCCGGTAGTCGCGCTCGCCCCGTTGTGATGCATCGGCGAGCACCGCCGCCATCGCCCGGCCGTCGCCGATCTCCTGGAGGGCCATGATCGAGGCATCGACCGCCGCGATCCGCTTGGCGACCTGCGCGTGGTCGGTGTCGGGCCGCGGGAACATCCGAATGTTGAACGTCGCCACGGTCACGGGAGAGGAACATCCGGCTACCGCGAAGCACGTCACCAGCGTCATCGAGAGTCGTCGGTCGCGTGACATCGATCCAAACGAGGATCGAGCGCCGCGGTACCCGATGTCAAACCTCTCCAGGTTACGAAACGCTCGTGGATTCCCGCCCGCGACGTGACCCATCGTGCGTGGCGGTGCGGTTCGATCTCCGTCGACGCGGAATTCACCGCGCCCGAGCGGTCGAGCCGTCTGTTGCTGCACCTCCACCTCCACTGCCGCGACCGAGATCCGAACCCGAGCCACCCCATCATCGACTGCGACAACCGCAGGTGCTCCCCTCCGCCGGGGCCGACGTGGCGGCGGGACGGCGCTGAATCCGACGTCCGACCTTCCCGTGCACGCACTCGGGTGGGCGATCGCCGTCGTCGCGAACCCGCGCGCGCGGTACTCCGCCGACTGCAATGGTTTCGGTACGTTGGAATGTCTCGTTCGCTGCTGCGGGACCGATTCTCGCCGCGTCGTCGGCACAGCCGGAACGCCTCCCGCCCGATCGACTCTACCCCCATGCAATGGATGGGACGTTCTGGCACCGAGGGGAGCGCTACTCGCTGTACCCCGCCCACAGGCCTCCGCAGGCCGAAGCGCGGCTGGTCCCGGTCCGTCGCGCGGACGCCATCAGCCTGCTCCGGATGCGGGCGGCCGAGGGTGAGCCCATCGGCGATGCGTTCCCATCCAACACCCTGATGCCCCCCGCCACCGCTCGCGATCGTGATGGCGCGACCCGAGCCCAGCTCACGCAGCTGGACGAGGGGCGCCTTGTCCTGTGGCAGGCAGTCCCCGTGCAGGTGACCACACGGGGCGACGCCCACTACGAGCGCCAAGACCCCGCCGGGGTGTTCACCGAGCGGGACTGGCTGGAGCTGGTCCTCGTGGACGAAAACGGTGACCCGGTGCGCGACGCATCGTACGAGGTGATCCTCCCCGACGGCTCGATGCGGATCGGCTCGCTCGATGCCCAGGGCCGCGCCCGCCTTCGCGACATTCCCTCGGGGGCCTGCGAGGTGCGGTTCCCTGCGCTGGGCCCCGACGAGTGGCAAGCGGCCTGAGACTGACCCATGACCGTTCACCGCGTTCAATCCTGTCAGGACCTCGAGACCATCGCGCGGCATCATCGTGTGAGTCGCTCGGAGATCTGGTCGGCCCCCGAAAACGCGGCGCTGCGGGAGTCTCGGCCCGACCCCGGCATCCTGCGTGAGGGCGACGAGGTGTTCGTGCCCCAAGGGCGCCCTCCGTGCCGAGTGGTCAACACCGGGGCCGCGCATCGATTCATGCGGGTCGTGCCCACCACCGAGCTGCGCCTGCGATTCGAGCAGGGCAGCTCCCCGCGCGCCCGCGCGGGCCTGGTCTACGCAATCGACGGCGCACAGCAGCACACGAGCGAGCTCGATGCGGAAGGCACCCTGCGGATCCAGGTTCCCCGGGATGCGCGTGAGGTCGTGGTTCGTCTGTATCCCGACACCGAGATCGAAGAGACCTACACCATGGCCATCCGCGATCTCGATCCCGCCGACGAGGTCCGCGGCGCCCGGCAGCGGCTGGTCAACCTGGGCTTCGGTGGCGGAGACCCCGGAGACGACCTCGACGACGAAGCCCAGAGTGCACTGCGTCGGTTTCAGTTTCACGCCGGGTGTCGGGCATCGGGTTCGCTCGACGCCGAGACCCTCGATGCTCTTCGCCGCATGCACCGGGCTTGAACCATGGGCATCGCATGGATCGTCGTCGCCCGTCGGGCCACCATCACCCCCGGAGGCATCTCCTACGAGGATGCGGTCGACGCCTGGCTCGAGCAGCTCGCGGAGCACCGCGATCGACTGCTGTCGTGGTACCGCCCGCTGGCCCCCGCCGCCGTCGCGGGACAGCTCGACGACGGCTTCGATGAGGCCGTCGGCTTCGTCCGGCAGTGGCGGCACCGCTACTTCTCGGGTGATCCGGTGGTCTCCCGCTCGATGGCCGCGGCGGGCGACGCGGGGGGCAGCAGCCGTGGGCACGCGACCGCGCGGGTGTGGAGCTTTGCCCCTCGGCTGTGGAAGGGGCCGCTGCGGGTCCTGCTCGAAGCGCGCGTCGAGCCCGATACCGAGGTGCCGGCCGGGCTGTCGCGCATCGAGGTCGACCACGGGGGAGCCCACCCGCTGCTGACCAGCCCCGCCCACGAAATCCTCGGTCGCCAGACTCAGCTGCTGCCGGGCGATGTCATCGAGTTCCCGGTGTTTCGCGTGTGGGAGGCGGCCGGTCTCCAGCGCTTTGCCGGGGCTCGGTTCGACCCGATGGGCAATTTCTTGTGCGGGACCGCAGTCACGATGGCCGGAGCCACGCCCGAGCCCGCCCCGCTGCACGACAACATGGTCGCCATGCGCTTCCAGCTGCTGATCAATGCCGCGCAGGGGGCCTACCACAGCCTCGATCACGTGTTCGTGGCCGGCAGCGACGCCGAGCGAAAGGCCAACCACGCCGACTGTGGCCACAGCCATCACGTCCGCGCGCGGGGACTCATCTACGCGGGGACCCAGGGCAGTCCCAACCGGCTCGACGATCGCTATCTCATCCGCGATGGCAACTGGTGCACGGGTCGCTACACGCCCACCCACCCCACGCTGGCGCAGATGCCCCCTTCGCTGCCCATCACGTGGGGCTGGACCTGTGTCACGTGCACGCTGAGTCTGTTCCACTTCATGCTCGACGACGCGGGTGCGGGATGGCACGGCGGTGGAAGCGTGGGAGGCCAAGCCCGCCGTCTGGATAGACCCACGCCGATCTCATCGACATCGCAGTACCTGCACTTCCACCCGCACTTCACGTCCCCTTCGCTCAACGGTCTCGACCACGATCAGAGGATGGGACTGCTGCGAACCTACTGCGAGCAAGCGGGCGTGGACGCCGACGCGGCCCTGCGCGCGGCGGCTCCCTTCCGCGGCAACGAGCACCGTCAGCAACAGCTCCAGCAGTGGGCGCTGTGCCGGGCCCTGCGTGACCATTGGGCTGCCAACGCGCTCGGCACCGCAGCCCCGGCCCCGGCGGCGCCCCCCGCCGAGGAGGAGCCCGACGACGAGCAACCGATCGTCCGCACGCCGTGCGAGGAAGGCGGAGACGAGTGCGAGCCCGATGACGTCCCCGACACCGCCGACTGGGACGAGGCCTTGGTCTCGGGGGAGGACGTCGCGCTGGGCGAAGCGGGCTCCCGGGCGCTCCTGGGCGAGCTGAGCACGGTGAGCCTCGAGCGCCACGAGTATGCGTTCGTGAAGGTCTACGCCCACGACCGCCTCCTGGACGAGGACCCCGGCCCGCACCCGCCGTTGGCCGGCCGCCTCGCGGCCTACAACCCGCTCACCGGTGAGCCCTACGAAAGCCACGCGGAGGGCAAGATCCACGTGTTCGAAGCGGCGGGGACGATCCGCCGCTCGAGCCTCCGGGGAGACGACGCGGTCGACACCCTGGGCATCCGCCCCCATCGCTGGATGCCCGTGGAGCAGCTGTACCTACGCCGAGAAGAGGGCGCGCTTCCCTTCCACCTGGGAGAGGGACGGCAGACCGGCGCACACCAGCACAGCACGCGATCACAGCGGCTGGTGGCCGTGACACGGCTGCCCTACGAGCAGCTGCGGGCCCGCTTCGCACAGCCCCGGCCGGGGGGATACCTGCCGCTGACGTTCGAGAGCCGGCGCGAAGACGGCGACGATCTGCGACGAGACCACTGGTACCCCGAGCGCTCGGTTCCGTTTGCGACGATGGAGGAGGCCAAGCTACAGAGCTTCTATCCGTCGGTCGCGACCGCGACGGCCACCCTCGAGCGCCATCGAACCTACGTGCGCAGCTTGTTGCGTCGCTCGAGGCCCTACTCCCTCACCCGCCTGGGCATCACCGTCGCCGATCGCCTGATGTCCGAGAACATGCTCCAGCGACGCACGCGACAGGTCGAGCGCAATGTCGACGCGCGTGAGCGCCAGCTTCCCAACGAGCTGAGCCGCAGTGAGGGCCGCATCACCCGACTCGAGTCGCAGACCCAAGACACGCGAGCCGCGATCGCGGGCTACGACGCCGAGCTCGCGGAGCTGTCCGCACAAGGCAGACGACCGGGCCGCGCAGGCATCCGTCGCAACTGGCAGCAGCGGCGACTGGACCGGCAGGAGCAGCAACTCGCCGAAGA
>JAHZJA010001291.1 GCA_022601155.1 Deltaproteobacteria bacterium
CGGGAGCGCGGTGGGCCTGAGCGATGTCATGCCGCCCAACCCCGATCTCCAGGACAAGCCCGAGGTCGTCGCGGAGCTGGTCGCGCTCATCCGAGCGTTTGGCTAGCGCGCCCGACGACCGAGCTGCCCGCGTCCTTCGGGCTCGATCCCGGGCTCCAGCCCCCCAAAAACAAAAAGAGCCCCGAGCACCCGGCTCCTCCGCTACCGCTGCTACCTTCCGGTCCTGACGGGGTTCACGAAGGAACCGTCGCTCGGAGCATGAGAGCCGCGCCTTTTGGGGCGCGGTCACGCAGACAGCGACGTCTTGTTGTCACCACACGTGGCGGAGAGGGCGGGATTCGAACCCGCGGTAGGTCTCCCTACACAGCATTTCCAATGCTGCACCTTCAGCCACTCGGACACCTCTCCGTACGGTCGTGGGCTCAAAAACGTGCGCTGAGAAAGAGACTCCTGGGTCGGGGGGAGACCGGGCGCCGGAGCGCCGGGTCGGGGAGATCCCCGCAGCGTGCGGGGAGTGTGTGGCGGAGAGGGTGGGATTCGAACCCACGGAGGCCGTTAAACCTCACCAGATTTCGAGTCTGGCACCTTCAACCACTCGGACACCTCTCCGTGGTTGGGGCTGCGGACGATACCAGGATCGCGCGGGCAGGCAAGGGGGTTGGTCGAGGTCTGCCGGACTGCCGCGAATTGCGCATTCGTCGCCCATGCGGTGACCCTCTCCGTTTGGCAACGGGGACGTACGGCTGGTCGATGCAGTCAGGGTAATGTCGCCCGCGCTCGTGAGCCAATCGGTCCCCGTCGACCTCGAGGCTGGCCTCCGTCGGCTGGGTTTCGAGCACTTCCGCCCCGGCCAGCGGGAAGCCGTGGAGGCGCTGCTCGACGTGGGGCGGCTGCTCCTGGTCGCACCCACGGGCGGTGGCAAGAGCCTCACGTACCAGCTGCCCGCCACGCTGCTGCCGGGCGTGGGGCTCATCATCTCCCCGCTCATCGCGCTGATGACCGACCAGGTGCAGAGCCTGGGTGAACGCGGGGTCTCGGCCACCTATCTGGCGTCGACCCTCGGCGGCGACGAGCTGCGCCGCCGCATGGCCAAGCTCGCCGAGGGGGCCTACGACCTGGTCTACATCGCGCCCGAGCGCCTCACCTTTCCCGGGTTTCGGGGCCTGCTGTCCAAGCTTCCGCTCTCGCTCATCGCCGTCGACGAGGCGCACTGCATCAGCGAGTGGGGGCACGACTTTCGGCCCGAGTATCTCCAGATCGGCGAGCTCATCCGTGATCTGCGTCCCAAACGGGTGATGGCGTGCACGGCCACGGCCACCCCGGTCGTGCGCGACGAAATCATCCAGCGCATGGGGCTGCCCCCGGACACGCCGCAGCTCGTCCGCGGATTCGCCCGTCCCAACCTCGCGCTGCGGGTGGCCGAGCCCCGCAAGCCCCGCGACCGCGGGGTGCATGTCGACTCCATGCTCGCCGAGGCCCTCGGGGCGCCCGGCTCCGCCCGTGGCACCGCCATCGTCTATGCGCCGACCCGCAAGCTCACCGAGCAGGAGTCCAATCGCCTGGGAGGCCAGGGCTGGCGCGCGGCGGCCTACCACGCGGGGCTGTCGGGGCCCCAGCGCACCAAGGTTCAAAAAGCGTTCATGGCCGATGCGCTCGACGTCGTCGTGGCGACCAACGCGTTTGGCATGGGCATCGATCGCTCCGATGTCCGGGCCGTCGTCCACATGGCGCCACCGGGCTCGATCGAGGCCTACTACCAAGAGGTGGGCCGCGCCGGACGTGATGGCGAGCCGGCGTTCGGCCTGATGCTCGTCTCCACCCAGGACATCGCGCTGCGTCGCCGCCTGCTCGAGCGCGATGTCGACGGCATGGTCCCCGACAAGGCGATCGTCGAGCACAAGTGGGGGATGTTCCTCGAGCTGATGCGCTGGGCCGAGGGCGGCAGCTGCCGACACGACGCGATCTTGCGCTACTTCGGCGATGACGCGGAGACCTTGGCCGGCTGTGGCCTGTGCGACGTGTGCAGCTCGCTGTCCGACGAGCAAGAGCACGACCCCGAGGAGATCACCCTCGTGGTGCGCAAGGCGCTGTCCGGGGTGGCCCGCGTACACATGCGGTTTGGCCTCCAGGCCGCGGTCAAGCTGCTGCGCGGCGCCGACGATCCTCGGCTCACCCGCACTCGGCTCAACGAGACCCGCACCTTCGGGGTGCTGTCCGACCGCAACGACGAGTGGATCACCCGCCTGCTGCGGCGCTGCATCACCGCGGGCTGGGTGGACTTCTACGGGCAGGACCACCCGGTCGTGTTGGTGACCGAGCAGGGCCAGCTGGTCATGAAGGGGCAGCGGCCCGCGCGGATCCTGTTGCCCCCCGACCGCGCGCCGATCAAGTCTTCGGGCCGCTCTCGGTCTTCGGGTGCAGTCGTGCCCCCGCCCGACACCGAGCTCGACGCCGAGGCCGAGATCGTCTTCGCTGCGCTCCGCGAGTACCGGATGGAGCGAGCCCGGGCCGACGGCGTGCCGCCCTATGTCGTCGCCAGCGATCGCACCCTGCGGGAGATCGCCATGCTCCGCCCCAAGTCGCACGACGAGCTCAGCCAGGCCCACGGCATCGGGCCGACCAAGCTCGAGCGCTATGGGGACGAGCTGCTCGAGGTCGTCGAGGACGCGAGCTGAACGAAGCGGGCCTGGTCAGTTCCACACGCAGATGAGGTTGCCGAAGCAGCTCATGCCCGGCGGACACGCGCCGCCGCCGTTGCAATCGAGCACGCACTCGCCCGCGCCGTCGCCCGTGACATCGGTGCAGACCACCGGTGAGCCGCCGCCCGCGGGGGCGG
Organism: Deltaproteobacteria bacterium; assembly: GCA_022601155.1. GTDB lineage: Bacteria > Myxococcota_A > Polyangia > Nannocystales > Nannocystaceae > Paraliomyxa. The sequence goes on from JAHZJA010001291.1 coordinate 2,837, forward strand.
CAGGACAATCGCCCACGCCCACGCAGTCGTTGGTGCACACGCCGATGGTCGGCATGGCGACGTTGTCGTTGAGGCAGACCCCCCCGAACCCGCAGATATCGTTCGGGTTGTTGAGGCAATCCCCGTAGGGCGTGCCCGCGGCATTGGGACCGACCCACACGCACAGGTCCCCAAAGCAGTCCATGTCGTCGGGGCAGGTCTGGCCCGCACTGCAGTCGAGGCTGCAGAACAGATCGGCGGGAACCCCCGTGACGGCCGAGCACACCACCGGGGCATTGCCCGTCGGCGGCGCGGCAGGGCAGTCGCACTCGTCGACACAGTCGATGACCGAGCACACCCCGAGGGTGGGGCTGGCGACGTCGTCCACGATGCACGTGGCATTGCCGATGCCCGCGTTGCACACCGCCACGTCGACCATCCCGTTGGCATCGAGACAGTTGTCGTAGTCGCCGAACACGTCGTTGCACGCGGGGCCCGTCGATGCGCTGCCCCCCGACGAGCTGCCGCCGGTCGTCCCCGTCGTCCCCGGGCCTGGTCCCGTGGTGGGATCGGGCGGGTCTCCCGTGGTGGGGTCGGGCGGAGCGCCCGTGGTGGGGTCGGGCGGATCACCCGTCGTGGGGTCGGGCGTGCCCGTGGTCGGATCGGGCGGCGAACCGCTGCTGGTGCCCGAATCGGTCGGATCGGAGCCGGTCTCGGTCGCTGCACCCGAGGTCGAGTCTTCGATCCCCGTGGTCGTGCCCCCCAACGAACCCCCGCCGCCCATGCTGCTGCCGCCGGAGTCGACCGGCATCGGGGGATCGATCGTCGCCGCGAACGTGGTGATCCCGGGCGGGAGCCCGGTGCTGCCCTCACCCCCCGAGATCCCAGAAGTCACGCCGCTGGGGCAGCCGGCCAGCGGCCAGATCCACAGCATCGCGACGGCCCCCAGCCATCGTCGTGTCAAAGCCAAGCCCATCATCCACCGCCCACGATAGACCATGAACGGACGCAGGGGCCACTTTCATCGGCGTTCGAGCCCTTGACCAGGGAGCCCCTGACCGAGGCTCGTCGGGGGCAGGGGCCTGCGCCTATCATCGTGCCGTCATGCATCCACACGCCGAGCTCATCGAGACGTTCTACACCGCCTTCCAGCGACGCGACGGTGATGCGATGGCCGACTGCTACCACCCGGAGATCCGGTTCTCCGATCCAGTCTTCACCGACCTCCGGGGCGACCGCGCAGGAGGGATGTGGCAGATGCTGACCGGTCGCGCCAAGGACCTGACCGTCGAATACAGCGACGTGTACGGCGATGACGATGGCGGTCGGGCGCACTGGGATGCCAGCTACACCTTCAGCGCCACCGGTCGTCACGTCGACAACCACATCGATGCGACCTTCCGCTTTCGCGACGGCAAGATCGTGGAGCACCACGACACGTTTTCGCTGTGGGCCTGGAGCCGACAAGCCCTGGGCGTGCCGGGCTTGCTGCTGGGCTGGTCGGGGATCATCCAGGGCAAGGTCCGCGCGACGGCGGGCGCATCGTTGGACGCGTTCATGGCCAAGCGCGGCTGAGCGCTGGCGCGTCGCTCGCTCTTGTCGGTCCCTGCCGCGCGTGCCACCCTGCGCGCGCGCATGTACGGCTTGTTCAAATTCGTGATGATCCTGGGGCTGCTGGCTGGAATCGCAGGCTTCTTGTGGCCGCAGTTCTCCGATCATCCCGCGATCGTCGACGCCGGCCTGCCGCCCCAGACCCCGCAGTATTTGTCGTTCGGAGGCTTGGGGCTCATCGTGCTGGGCCTGGTCGGACGCAGCGCGACGCGGCCGCCCGAGACGGTGGAGTGGAAGTGAGCACCATGGAGACCGCCTTTACTCGTCACGCCAACATCGAGGTGCCGCTCATCTGCGGCGCGATGTACCCCTGCTCCAATCCCGAGCTCATCGCGGCCGTCTCCGATGCCGGGGGCATGGGAATCATCCAGCCGATCTCCATGAGCTACGTGCACGGCCACGACCTGCGCGAGGGGATTCGATTGATCCGCCGTCTCACCGACAAGCCCGTGGGGTTCAACGCGATCGTCGAAAAATCGGCCAAGACCTACCTCGATCGCATGCGCAAGTGGATCGACATCGCCCTCGAAGAGGGGGTTCGGTTCTTCATCACCGCGCTGGGCAATCCCGACTGGGTGGTCGAGCGCGTGCATGCGGTGGGCGGCTTCGTCTATCACGACGTCACCAACCGCAAGTGGGCCCAAAAGGCGCTGGACGGCGGCGTCGATGGGCTCATCTGCGTCAACCGTCGGGCGGGTGGTCACGCGGGCAGCACCCCTCCGCAGGCTTTGTTCGAGGAGCTGTCCGATCTGGGCGCGCCGCTGGTCTGCGCCGGAGGCATCGGTGACCCCGAAGCATTCGTCGACGCGCTCGGGATGGGGTACGCGGGGGTCCAGCTGGGCACCCGGTTCATCGCCACCACCGAGTGCAAGGCCCACGCCGACTACAAGAGCGCAATCGTCCGCGCCAAGGCCGACGACATCGTGCTCACCGAGAAGATCTCGGGGGTGCCGGTCGCCGTGATCAAGACGGACTACATCGAGAAGGTGGGCACCAAGGCCGGCTTCGTGGCGCGCCGGATGTTGCAGCACCGCAAGCTCAAGCACTACATGCGCATGTTCTACTCGCTGCAATCGCTGTGGCAGCTCAAGCGCGCCTCGTTGCAGGGCATGAACTACCGCGACTACTTTCAGGCCGGCCGCAGCGTGGAGGGCATCGATGCGATCGTGCCCGCTGGCGATGTCGTGACCAGCTTCCGGGACGCCCTGGCCGACAAGGCCGCGTAGTGGACTCGTCGGCGGCCGCCTGCGACCGGTCGTGGGCGCGCGGCGGCGCCGATGGAGCCGATCTCGCTACTGCAGCGGGAACGGGGTGAGCACGAAGTCTTGCCCGCCCGAGTGGCAGCCCGTGCAGACCGAGATGCCATTGCCCTCGGCGATCGCACTGCCGTCGTACCACTCGTACCAGTACCACTGGTTGCCCGCGTCGCTGTCGTCGGCGAGCTTGACCGAGACCGACCATCCCCGACGAAAGTCGCCGTCGCCATAGAGTTCTTTGACCGTGGCGGAGCCGGCTGGATGCTGGGCGTCGCCCGCCTCGAGCGAGCTGGCCAGCGCGGGGGTGATGAACGTCTGCACGCCACCAAAGTGGGGACCGGTGGACGCGTGCACACCCGACTCTCCCGGCCACTCGAGGTAGGGCTCGGCGACCAACCACTCCAGCAGCGCCTCGCCTTCGGTGGGAACGACCAAGGGGTCGGGATCGTCGGCGGGCGGCGGCAGGCTACCGCCCTCGCCGGAGCCGGGCTCGGGCTCGGCGCACGCCGTCCCGACCAGGGCAATCAACGAGATCAACACACATGCATGACGACGGACGAGCACGCCTGACTGTACGCCCCTTGCGGGGTTCGGTTACAGATGACCGAACCCTGTGCTGTCCCGCATACGAAGGTCAGGACGGCCGTAGACGCCCCGGTTTGATCGGTGACCGTCCCGTCCTGGCGAACGCCATTTCGGTGGAGCCTGCCGATCAGGCGAAGGCGGCCAGCGCAGTGTCGTGCAGCTGGCCATTGCTGGTGACGAGGCTGCCGGCATAGATCGACCGGGTGCCGTCGATGGTCGTCGCGCGACCGCCCGCCTCCTCGACGATGATCTGCACCGGAGCGATGTCCCAGGGCATGACGATCGGATCGACCGCGATCTCTCCGCAGCCCTCGGCCACCAGCATGTGCTGGTAGAAATCGCCCAGTCCACGCTGACGCCAGCTGCCGGCCAAGAGCGCGGGAATCTTGGCGGTGGTGGGCACCGCTTCGGATCCGGCCAGGCTCCCGTGGAAGATCTGAGCGCCATCGAGGGCGGCGACGCGTGAAACCGCGAGCCGCCGATCGCCCGACCACGCCCCGTGGCCGCGTGCGGCGTGCCAGCGCTCGTGGAGCGCGGGGGCACTGACCAGTCCGACCACGACCTCGCCGTCGACCTCGAGGGCCAGCAGGGTGGCGTAGATCGGAAGGCCGCGCGCGAAGTTGGCCGTGGCGTCGATGGGGTCGACGATGAGCCGCGAGCCGCTGCTGCCCTTGGTGTCGCCCTGTTCCTCGCCGAACACTCCCAGCTCGGGGTGGCGCTTGGCCATGAGGTCACGAATGGCCGACTCGACCTCGAGGTCGGCCTTGGTCACCAGGCTCCGATCGGCCTTGTGCTCGACCGGGAGATTCCGGCTGCGAAAGTACCCCGTGGAGATGCGATCGGCCTCGTCGGCCAGATCATGCAGCAGAGGAAGCCAGCTCTCGGAATTCATGCGCGCTTGGGTCCCACGAGCGAGCGCAGCGTGGCGGTGGCCACCACTTCTCCCTCGGCGTTGGTCATGGTCACGGGGACCGCGAATTCCTCCCGGGCATTGGAGGTGGGCACCGTGCACTCGGAGATCGCGGTGATCGTGCCGCGAGACTTCTTGACGTATTCGATGGACAGCCCGGCCACGATGAACCGCGCGTCGTCGGGCAGCGAGTATGACAACGCGAGGTTGCCGGCCAGCTCCGCCAGATTGACCAGCGCGACCGCATGGATCGATCGCAGATGGTTGCGAACCTTGCGGCGATCGGCCAGCTGTACCCGAGCGAAGCCGGAACGGAGCTCCAGCACCTCGGCTCCGATCGTCCCGGTATAGGGAGCCATGCGACCCACCAGGCGGCTGAACAGCTGACGTCCGCCGGGCAGCCCGTGCATGCGGTCGTACATCTGACGAACCAGGTTCACGGGTCCATCGAGGGACGGAACCATCTGACTCAGCGTCGACGCCATCGACATGCCGGGAGGGTGACACGAAACCCGAAACCCGACCATCGCACTCCAGCCCAAGGGGCGTGAGCTTCACGGCAGCCGGTCGAGCGCGGCTTGTGACTCAGGCGCTCGCTTCGGCCACCATCGCCTCGCTCATCTCCCATAGCCGCCGCGCCGCTTCGTCGTCGCGTGCGACCTTGCTGATCGAGGCGAGCCGTGACTTGGCGTAGTAGCCCCCGGTCTGGCCGTCGAGCTCATCGGAGGTGGCCACGTGGAGCGAGGTGGCGGCACCGCGCTCCTCCGAGATCATGAACGGCCGGGCCACGGCGACCAGCACCTTGAACACCCCGCCGACATCGCCATCGCGGCCGAAGCCGCTGGCGACCACCCCGGGGTGCACCGCGTTGACGGTGACCCCGGTGCCCTCCAGCCGCCGCGCCAGCTCGCGGGTGAAGTAGATGTTGGCCAGCTTCGACTTGCAGTAGGCATCCATGGCCGAGTAGCGCTCGCGGCCGTGGAGATCGTCGAAGTCCAGGCCCTTGCGCGCGCCCTTGTGTGCATCCGAGGCCAGGTTGACCACGCGTGCCGGGGCCGACTCGACCAGCCGCGACCGCAACAACGAGGTCAACAGGAAGTGATCCACGTGGTTTACGCCGAAGGTCATCTCGAAGCCCTCGGCCGTCTGCTGACGCTCGCTGAGCACCAAGCCGGCGTTGTTGACCAGCAGATCGAGCCGGTCGTAGTCGGTCAACACCCGCTCGGCACAAGCACGGACCGAGTCGAACTGCGCCAGATCCAGCTGCAGACACTCCACATCGTCGCTCTCACTCCGCCGCTGGATCTCGGCCAGCGCCTCCTTGCCGCGCTCGGGATTGCGGGAGGTGATCGCCACCCGAAAACCTCGGCGCAGCAGTCCGATGGCGGTGTATTTGCCGATCCCGGAGTTGCCGCCGGTCACCAGTGCGAACTTGCGGTCGTCTTTGCTCATGAGCCCCTGCGATTCGAACCGACGAGTCGTCGCCAGACACTAGGGGGTTACCCTGATAACCGGTTCATGGGCACCTAGCGTGGCGAAACCCTCGCGCCGCCGTAACACCGCCCCCGTGGCCCATGCCTTCGTTTTCATCGGTTGTTTGCGCCCGGCAAACGCCCTCTTCGCGCCTTGGCACGGGCCACGCTGACGGCGTTCCAACCCCACGAGGATTTCACCACGGGCTGCTAGAGCATGGTTCATTCAGCGCTGCGCGACTTTGACACATCGTGATTTTTAGGTGTTCCACAGCAACTTTTCTTCTTGGCGAGGACGGATTCCTCGGGTAAAGACACAGGCAGTGTTGGCGCGGACCTCGAGGACGTACTTCATCATCCCTGGGGGTTCCCCCGGGTGTGGCGATCCGTCGGAGGAACGCACGCCGTCGCACGCACGGCCAGGAAGGCAACGAGCCGGATGTTTCGCTCTACCGTGGGGACGGAGAGGGGCGCGAACGTCTGGCTTGGTGATCGAGGACGATCAATCGCACGCGATTCGGCACTTCGGCCATTGGGCCGGGCGGATCACGACCCACTGTGTCTCCGATCAAAGGGGAACGTTTGCACGACGAGGGCCTGGCCAGTGGCTGGGACTCGAAGAGCGAGCAACGGGCACGACACAGCCGGTCGATCACAGCCTTCGGGCCATTGCACGGCAGCGCCGTAGATGTCCGTCGCCAACCCGCGGATCGAGGGGGCCCGAGTAGCCCCACGATTCCACCCAATGTGGACCCGAGTTTTGTGGCTCGAGTCTCGCGGGGACGCACCGACGCGCACTTGGGGGCGCGCGTCGGAGCGTCCCTTTTTTCGTCATGGTGAGGCCAGTGCTCGCTCCAGCCGCTCGACGAACGTCGCCTGCGCCTCGAGGAGCTTGCGGCGCGCCGCGACGGGCTCGAAGAATGCGACGCGATCGATCTCGGGGAACCGCTGACGTCGGCCCGATCGTGGGGGCCAGACCATCTCGAACGTGTTGCTGACCAGCGCCGATGGATCGCAGTCACCCTCGAATGCCCAGGCCGTGACGATCTTGCCGCCGCGCTGACGAACCTGCCCCAGCGCGAGCAATGGGCACGAGCCGATCACGAAACCGGTTTCTTCCTCGAACTCCCGACGAGCGGCCGACAAGGGGTCTTCGCCCGGTTCGACCAGGCCCTTGGGAATGGTCCAGGCACCGTCGTCCTTGCGGGCAAACAATGGGCCGCCGGGGTGAGCGAGCAACAGCTCGAGCCCCTCGCGACGACGAAACATCAACAACCCCGCGCTCGACTTGGCCACGGCACCCATCGTACGGGTTCGGCGTTGCGCGGTTGGAACCTCGGGGTTCCTCTCACGGCCGATCGGCCAGACAGACAGGACGACCGGGTGGTGCGATCCGACGATTGCCCATCCCTACTCCGTCGCGGGACACTGGCATCCGTGGGGTGGTTGCGAGCACGCGGTCGTGCGCGGGCGGTCGAGGCATGGAGTGCCTGGACGCGCCCATCCAAGCACGTCACCGATCGCACCGCCAGCTGGCGAGCGCGGCTGCTCGCCTCGCTGATGCTGGCGGCGGTCCCCCTCGGCGTGCTCATGACGTTCGCCGTGCTGGCCACGGGAGGCTCGTGGCAGGGGCGACCGTGGTGGTCGGGGAGATC
>JAHZJA010001292.1 GCA_022601155.1 Deltaproteobacteria bacterium
ACCCGATCCCGAGGCAACAGCGACGAAGGCATTTTTCCGTCCCCGAGCCGACGGGGGCCCACTTTCCAACGACCCGCCATCAACGCGGTGGGTCGTGGGGAGGCGGTCTGGTCGCGACCAGCCTCCGTCAGGCCCAAGCCGTCGGCTCGGGGACCTACCCACCGGGGACACCTGCGTTCCCCGGGGCGCTGCTACAGTACGTCTCGCCGACGAAGTTCGCGGCGGATCTTGCCCAGCGCCTGCTCTTGGAGCTGGCGGATGCGCTCCCGCGACAGGGAGTACTGCTCGCCAATCTCCTTGAGCGTGAGTTCTTGGTCGTACTCGAGGCCAAACCGCTTGCGCAGAATGTCGGCCTCGATGGGTCGCAGCGCGGTGATCACCTGACGCACCTGCTCGTTGAGCGCGAGGGCCTCGAGGCTCTCGCCCGGCTGCTCGGTGTCCTCGTCTTCGAGGAAGTCGATGACCTTGCGACCATCGGCCTCGGAGACGGGGCGATCGAGGCTGACCGGCTGCTCCAGCAGCAGAGTCTGCATCTTCTCGATCTTGGCCGCGGCCAACCCGGTGTGGGTGGCCAGCTCCTCGGGCGTGGGGTCGCGGCCGTTGAGCATCTCGAGCTCACGCTTGGCCTTGGACACCTTGTGATGCGCGTCGATCATGTGGACGGGCAGCCGCACGGCACGACCCTTGTCGGCGATGGCACGGCTGATCGCGTGTCGGATCCACCAGCTCCCGTACGTGGAGAACCGGAAGCCCTTGCGATGGTCGAAGCGATCGACCGCTTTCATCAGCCCGATGTTGCCCTCTTGGATGAGGTCTTGGAGGGGCATGCGACCGTGGTTGAAGCGTCGTGCGATCGACACCACCAGGCGCAGGTTGGACTTGACGAAGCGATGCTTGGCCGTGCGCAGCCGGAACTGCGCGCGGCGAGCCAGGTCGACGTACTCCTTGTAGGGCTGGCTGCCCCGACGCGGAGGACGAACGGCCAGGCCGATGCCGTCGCGCTTGCCTTGCTCGAGCGCGATGAGATCGAGCAGCAAACGATCGGACACGATGCAGTCGGTGTCGAGGTAGGTCAGCACCTCGGCGAGCGCGGTGCGACCGTTCTCGAAGTTGTCCTTGTTGACGCGGGTCTCGCGATCGCGGAGCGCACGGGCCGTCTTGCGGATCGATCGCAGCTCGGCCGTCGGCACGTCCTCGGGATCGATGGACTCCTCGATGAGAGCCACGATGCCGTCGATGAATGGCGGGTAGCCGAGCAGCTGCCACCACAAGCGCTGACGCAGCTGCGAGATGTTGGTGGCGGCAGCAAGCTCCTGCTCCGGAGTCATCACGTCGAGGACGGACATCTCCTTGAAGTAGGCGCCGAGGGTGCTGTCGGCGTCATCGTCCGCCGAGCCGGTTCGTGGCTTGCTCGCCGGCTTGCTCGCCGTATCGCGCCTGGTGCGCGAAGTCGACCAGGTTCGCTGTCGAGATCGAGCGAGTCGGGGGGGAGCTCCGCGAGTGACGTTGCGCCGTGCCATGGTGGGAAACCTTCGTGTACGTCTAAAGAGAACGTCGGGTCGGAGAGGAACGTGCGGAGGCTGCCCTGTCCCTACTAGGAACACGTGGCAGGGCTGGAAAGTTTCCGCTCGAAGAACAACGCCGCCAACGTCAGCCAGGTGACGGTTGAAATGACGACGGGGCTTTGACTATGCAAGTTGAACACCGAGTCCGTCGGGATCAGACCCAAGCTTCAATAAATGAACGCGTTGGGTCTGTCTTCGTTTCATGGTCGGCGGTGGACGTAGGCTTCATTGCCATCAAACTGGCGCCGTTTCGCGATCGGCATCGCCCAATCATGACGGTCCATAGCTCCATTGGTGGCCACTTGGCGGAGAAGTGTTGCCAATCGACACCGGCGTCACCGTCATACCCACGACATCTACGTCACACCGTTGTGATTCGATCGGCGGCCCGTGAGGGACTCGATCTCGACCCGTTGGGGCGCACCTCCCCTGCGCATATTCGTCAAGCAGCGCATGTTTCGCAGGAGATCGCTGCGGTCGACGCAGTCCAACTGCGCCGAGAACACCGTCATGGGGGTCGCCGCCCCCGCCACCACTCGGCCCATTCGGCGGTGGTCCGGGGCCGACGTGTGTCGGCGATCACTCCAACCGCCGAGACGATGAAACCGCGCCCGAGGGATGAACCATCCCAAAGGACGATCCCCCTGGGCTGCACGCTCAATCGGTGCGCTGCGCGAGCAACCAGATCTCTGACGACGTGGCGCCGTAGAACCGCCCGCGGGTGTGCCGACTGCCCGAGTACTCGAGCACGGTCAGCCCCACTTGTGCGCACAGATAGACCAACTCGGTCAGCCCGTACACGCGCAGACCCATGTTGTGTTCGAATTGCGTCCCCGTCTCGAACACCACGGTGCGATGCACATGGACGATGCTCCGCGGTGCGTACAGCTGGGCCTCGTCGAGCACCAAGCAACCCTGCCCCTGCCACCACGACCGTGCGGGCAAGCGCCCCACGATGTAGTCGCGGTTGAGCACGTGCAGCATCAGTCGGCCCCCCGGCGCGAGACGATCACGCATCTCGGTGACAGCGCGACGGTCCTCCTCATCGGAGTACAGCCCCAACGTGCCACCGACACAGATCACGGCGTCGAACGGGCCACCGCCAGGCATCTGCCGCATGTCGCCATTGACGAGGTTGACGGCGACCCCAGCGGACGCGGCGGCCTGACTGGCGCGCATCAGCTGGGCTGGCGCCGGATCGAGACCGGTGACGGCCATACCCCGCGTGGCCATGGCCACCGCGTGCGCGCCATCACCGCAGCCCACATCGAGCACGGTCGCACCGCGGGCCAGGCCCATGCAGTGGAGCATGAAGTCGACGTCGGCCGAGGCCGAGACGGCTCGATTGGGAGACAACAACGCGGCGTAGTGCTCCCCGAACGCGTCGACCTGCCAGCCCTCGTCGGTGGCCGGCGCCGCGGCGATCGATGCCACGGCGGCATCGATGCTGGCGGTCGCCCCGGGCGGCGGCGGCGGCCCGGTGTCGAGGCTGGCCGGGACGGGCGGCGGAGCGGCGCGCGGCGGTGCCTCGGGGGCTGGCGGGGGTCCACTCGAAGCCGCAGGTGCGGGAGGAGGGCCGGCCTCGGTCACCGCAGGTGGCTCGGGCTCGGGCTCCTCCTCCACCAGATCCTCGGCATCCAGCTCGTCGGGCTCGCTCTCGACGGCGGTGGGCTCGTCTTCGTCGTCGTAGACGCGCTCCATCAAGCCGCTGGCAGAGGGATCGATGACGACCTTGGGCGAGGACCGCACGGGTTCCTCGGCCGGGATCTCGCCGCGGATCAGCGTCTGCGCGGCCTCGTCCTCCTCCATCATGATGACGCCGGAGGTCTTGGAGATCGAAGCGGAGTCGTCCTCGAACAGCTCGGCCGGGGGCTCCGGGGGCGGCCCAACCACGGTCTGTCCCGTGACGGCGGGCGGCGTAGCACGTCCGGCGGCCGGAGGCGGGACCGCCGTTTGGCCACTGGCCGCGGTGGGCACCGGTGGCATCCCGACTGGGGATGGGCCGGAGGACCG
>JAHZJA010000110.1 GCA_022601155.1 Deltaproteobacteria bacterium
GACACGACGACCTTCATCGGGAATGATGGCTACAACGGTGGAGCGCTGAGCAATCTCAGCGGCACGATGGTCATTGATGCATCGAGTTTTTCCATCAATTCCGCCTACCTTGGCGGAGCGGTACACAACTCCTTCGGCGACATGGAGATCAGTGGATCCAGCTTCAGCAGCAACCACGCCACTGCGATCGGAGGCGGCTGGTCCAATCACAATCTGGGGGGCACGGTCACGGCCATCGGGGTGGGCTATGCCGCCAACACCACGGGTGGCGGCGCATACCTCGATTGCTACGATGTCGATGGACCTTGCTGAGTCACTCGTCGAGGCATGCCCTCGCCCCGCAACGGCTGGGGCACGGTCATGGCAGACCGCGCCCCCGCGGCGATGAACGACCGCCGCCGCGATGGGCAGCGCGTACGTGTCCGGGTGGACGATTCGGGTGGAGATCGACCGCTCGAGCGAGAGCGTGGATCGTGTGCCAGCCCGGCCGCGGTTGCAGCCGCGCCCAGCACCTCACGGGGCTGCTCGCGGTCCCGTTGCAGCTGGCTGCGCACCGTGCCATACGGGCGCTCGATCAACTCGGTGGGCTCGTCGTAGCCAGCAGGGTGTTGAGGCTCGCATCCAGCTGGCTGTGCATGACCTGCATCAGCTCGGCGAGCTCGGTCGAATCTGTGAGCTGCGCGGAGATGATCTGTCTGAACCGATCCACCATGGAGGCCCTCGCACTCGCCAGCCATCGGGACATGGTCGACTCGTGCACTCCGTACGCGCGGGCCAGCGTGACGGCGGTCATCTCGTCCGCGTAGCGCAGGCGCAGGAGCGTTCGATCGCGTCGCGCGAGAGCTGCAAACGCGTCGGTGAGCGCGGACGAGAACAGGCTTCGACGTTCTCGACGGATCCGAGCGAGCTCGGGGGTGGACTGCATCACCAGCTCGGGGGCGGCGTCGATCGCCGCGTGCTGGGGTTCGTCACGGCGCAAGTTGAGCGCGAGCCGGCCCGCGGTGGTCCGCACCCAGCCGGCCAGGCTTCCGCGTCCGGTGTACTGCGAGATCCGAGGCGGGGTGCCCGGGGTCGCCACCAGCAGGCGGATGCGGGTTCTCTGCCGCAGATCGGTGCGTTCGTCCTCGCCCAGACAGAAGCGTCGCAGCGCGCGGTCGACCTGGGGCATCAGGGTGTGCTCGAACTGCTCCAGTGCATGCTTGTCGCCTATCGACAGGCCGCACGCCAACCACAGGTCTGCTCCACGCAGCTCGGTGGCGCAGGTCGGCCACGAGGAAGGCTCGACCCGGCGGAGGGCGCGGGCGAGGTGCTCGGCCCAGACCTCGTCGGCCAACGCGATCTTCGGGTGTGTCGCTTGCGCCTCGCGTGTCAGGTTTTCCACAGCGTCCCACAGCGTGGGGTCGTCCACGTCCTCGCCGAGCCTTGCCCGGAGGGCTTGCCCTGGGTCCGTGTTCGCCACGGAGGCCAAGGTAGCATTCGCGTGTCGATGCTGCCCGTGACGACGACGCCCTGTCCCGGCGACGAACAGCTCGTCGGGTTCGCCGAGGGATTGCTGGAATCCGATGCGCGCCGATGCGTCGCCGCGCACCTCGACGATTGCGAAGACTGCCGGGTGCTCGTGGGGTTGGCCGGTGAGGACGGCACCCCGGGAGAGGATGGCCCCATGCGGCAGGTGGCCGAGGGGAGCACGGCGGGGCGGTACGTGGTCGTGCGTAAGGTCGGGGAGGGGGCCATGGGGATGGTGTTCGCGGCCCGTGATCCCGAGCTGGGCCGGACGGTCGCACTCAAGGTGTTGCGGACCAACACCCGGGACGACCCGCACGGCCGCAAACGGATCCTTCGGGAGGCCCAGGCACTCGCACGGCTGTCGCATCCCAACATCGTGTCGGTGTTCGACGTCGGAGAGCTGGAGGACGACGTCTTCATCGCCATGGAGTTCGTCGACGGCCCGACCTTGGGAGCGTGGTGGCAAGGCCGACCATGGGTCGAGGTCGTCGAGCGGTTCATCGAGGCGGGCCGTGGGCTCGAGGCTGCCCACCAGCGGGGCATCGTGCATCGGGACTTCAAGCCAGCCAACGTGCTCATCGGTGGGGATCAGCGGGCGCGCGTGTCCGATTTCGGCCTCGCGGCGGTCCACGGTGGCGAACAGAAGAGTGACGGCGAAGCCTCGGAGCTGGACACCGCGCCCGTGTCGACCCGGCTCACGCAGACCGGAGCGATGCTCGGTACCCCCGCGTATATGGCTCCGGAGCAGCTGACAGGGGAATCGGCGACCGAGCGCAGCGATCAGTTCGCGTTCTTCGTGTCCCTGCACGAGGCCTTGTACGGGCAGCGGCCTTTCGTCGCTCCCACGATCCCCGCGCTGCTGGCCGAGATCACCCGCGGGCCGAGCCAGCCGCGGTCGCGGGGAGCCGGCGTTGTGCCGTTGCTGGCCGCACTCATCCGCACCGGGCTCCAGCCCGACCCAGACGCGAGGCATGCGTCGATGTCGACCGTGGTGGCGGGGCTCGAGCGCTGCCTGCCCCGTCGGGGCCGGAGGTGGGGATTGGTCGTGACGGCGGTGGCTTCGGTGGCGGCGGCCGGCGGGATGCTGTGGCCTTCGGCCTCGGCGATGTGCAAGGGCGGCGACGAGAGGTTTGCGGAGCGGTGGAATGCGCCCACGCGCACCGACCTCCGCGCTCGACTGGAGTCGAGTCGACTCGCCGAGGCAACAGCGATGGCGCAGGCTGTCGATGGCCGACTCGACTGGTTCGTGGACGAGTGGACCACCGCCCACGCCGAGGTCTGCGAGACGGCCCGCGAAGACCAGACTGCGCCCGGCGATCTCGATGCGAGGATGGCCTGCCTCGACCGCGGTGCCGCGGCCTTCGATGCCACCGTGTCGGTGCTTCTGCAACCGACGACCCCGCCGCAAGAAGCCTCGTCGGTCGCCGTGGGGTTGCCCGCGCCCGGTCGCTGCACCGATGCGGATGCGGTTGGGGCGGGGCACCTGCCCCCGGCCGATCCCGAGCTGGCGGGTCGACTCGAGTCCGAGCTGGCCGAGGCCGAGGCGCTCCGGCGTGCCCTGCGTTTCGACGACAGCCTCGCCCAACTGGATGCTCTGCGTGAGACATGGCCACAGGCCGAGCCATCGATCCGTGCCCGGCAGCAGTATCTACGGGGTGTGCTGCTGGCCGCGCTGGATCAGCCCGAGGCCGCACGAGCCCAGCTGCAGCAGGCGTATGAGTTCGCGACGCAGAGTGGAATCGACATGACGGCCGCCCACGCCGCGGCCAAGTTGATGCATCTACAGGCCACGGTGATCGGGGACATGCAGGCCGCGGATCGCTGGGCACCTCATGCCCGTGCGCTGTCGGAGCGAATCGGCACCGAGCTGGCGCGTGCCCTCTATCTCAAGGTCCACGCCGAAGTCCTGGTGGTGCAGTCCAAGACGGCCGAAGCGGTGGAGGAAGCCACTGTCGCACGTGAGCTGTACGTGCGAGAGGGCGGCACCGAGACACCTTCGGTGGTCACGCTCGACAGCCTGCTGGGGAACGTAGCCTTGCTGCGTCGCGACTTCAGTGGGGCTCGAAGGCACTTCGAACGGGCGCTCCATGGACACTCCATCGTCTTTGGGCCTGCGCACCCACGGATCGTCTCTTCGCTGCGGGGCCTCACCCACGTCGCGCTCGCCGAGCGTGACCTCGACGAAGCGGCCGTGCTGCTCGATGCCATCGAGGCGGTCGTGCTGGAGACCTACGGCCCAGACCACCGTGAGCACTCCATTACCCTCTCGCTGCGAGGAATGCTGGCCGCCGTCCGTGGAGATCAGGAGGCGGCGCTGGAAGCCCATACCGCCGCGCTCGAGGTCCAGGAGGCGACGCTGTCTCCGCAGCACGTGTGGGTCACCCGTACCGTCACTCGAATCGGGCTCGCGCACCTGCGACTGAGGAACTACGCGGCAGCGCTCCGGTTCAATACGCGAGCGCTGGACGGGTGTGTCGCCACGCTGGGTCCCGAGGCCACGTGCGCTGGTGTTGCGCACCACAACGTCGGCGAGGCCGAGGCTGGCCTGGGTCACCACGGGCGTGCCGAAGAGCACTATCGGTCTGCGATCGCGATTCTCGAACACTCCAACGGTAGCGACACCCCGATGCTCGGCTTTCCGCTCACGGGTCTGGGCGAGGTGTTGTTGGCGACAGGTCGCGCGGATGAGGCGGGTCCCGTACTGCGGCGCGCGCTGTCGTTGACGGGCCGTCACCCGGACAACGAAAAGGAGTGGGCCGAGACCGCGTTTGCGCTCGCGCGGGCAATCGATGCAACGGGCGCTCGGACTCCACAGCTGCGATACGAGGCGTACACACTCGCGGCCGAGGCCGCCGAGATCTTCGCGGGTTTCGAGGGCTTCGACATCGAGCACCGCGACGCCTCTCGATGGCTCGAGACCCTGTGAAGGACTCGACGGAGCGGGCAGGGGTGAGCCCCGGGCCGCCTTCGGGGTGGTTCCTCGGCCCGCGGCGTGGCGGGGGCCCTGCCGACGCAGCAGCGAGCACGAACGAAGCGACGCAGACGGGGGACCTCGCCCGCAGGTCGATCGCTACACCGCGCCGAGATAGAGCCCGTCGGCGTTGGCGACGACGCACTCGGACGAGCCGGCCCACACCACGACCGATGAGCCCGCTGTGATGGCCGGCAGCGGGGTGCCGATGGGCTCCTCGAGCGTCGTCTGGACGGTGTGTCCCATGGGCGTCTGCGCCGAGATCCGCAGGGTGCCGTAGCTCATGTGACCGCGCTTGGAAGAACCCGTCTCGGTGGCGACGACCCGGGCTTGCACGCGATGGGTTTGCGCGAGCACGGTCCGGATCTTCCTGCCGATCTTCACGCGTCGGCCCACGAACCACAGACCAAACGCGGACATGACGAGCACGAAGAACACCGAGCCGAACGCGATCGAGCCCCAAAACGTCATCGGATATCCCTCCGAGTCGATGATGACCACCGACGACAGCTCGCTCGGGGGCACGTATCCGAGCATCGAGATCACCGCCACGTAGGTGAGCACCGAGAACAGCAATGGAACGAGGACGATGGATACAATCGTCCCGCGGAGTGCGCTGGAGGTTTGCTTGCGTAGCCACGCTTCGGCGTCGTGGGCGGAGAGTCCTGCGGGATTGGGGAGTGTGTTGCTCATCGATCTCGACCTCGTACGGTAGACACCCACGCTTGTGGTTCTTGCACGGTGGTCAGAAGCGACTGATGAGCGTTTCGTCGCCGCGTTTCGCTCCGCTGATGTGGTGGACGGTGTAGTGCTGAAACCACCGCGTCTTCGTCGAGCGCTCGTCATCTCGGTGTTCATCGAGCAGGACGTGCACCCGGTCCCCGGTGCGGAACTCGAGTCCGGAGGGCACCATGTCTTGGGGGATCACGACCGTGTAGTGTGTGGTCCGGGTGAAGAACCTGGCATCGCAGATCAGCTCGTTGTCGACCCGCGCCGTGTTGCGAACGACGCGAATCTCCTTGTTCTTGCCCTCGTGGCACTTGGGGCTGTCCTTCTCCTTGGTCCGGTGGGAGTACCGCAGCTCGATGGCTCGTTGTCGACGGACGACCTCCAAGTCCTGGCCGAGCACGATGGTCTCGTCCGTCCCTGGGTAGCCCTCGAAATCGAAGGTGAAGCCGGCGGCCTCGTCTCGGTGGGC
>JAHZJA010001293.1 GCA_022601155.1 Deltaproteobacteria bacterium
GCCTTGCGGAGCAGCGGCACCCCCGCGGGGTCGTCGATCGACCGGAGCGCGCGGGCCAGCTGATGCTCCACCGTAGCCACGACGGGCATGTACCCGGTGGCGCGGGCCTCTTCGAGCACGCCCTCGAGGATCTCGATCTCCTCCCGATACTTGGCCGCCGACGACAGGGCCTCGGCGCGGGCGGTTCGTTCCCGCAGCTGCTCCACGGCGCGGCGGGTCGACTCCTGCTCCGGCGGTGCGACGCCGGCCTGCAGCGCGGCGAGGTCGCGACACCCTTCGAGATCGGGCAGGCCACGGGCCCCCCGAACCGCGCGATCGACCACGGCCCTGTCGGGGGTATCGAGCACGGTGAGGAAGGCATCGAGTCGCTGCAGTCGCTCGCCCAGGCAGCCGCGGCGCCGCTCGAGGAGCTCGGCCGACTGCGTGCCGTCGACGTGCGTGGCCTCGCAGGCCTCGGTCGATTGTGTGGTCCAGCCCGCCGTGTAGTCGCTCAGCCGCTGATGGACACGGGTCCAGGTGTCTTCGGCATGGGGCAGCGCCGTGTCCGAGAACGCCTTGCCGATGGCGCGGGTACGCGACGGGTTCCACACCGCGCGCAGCTCGTTGGCCGACGATGCGCAGACGGAGCGCTCGCGCGTGGCCCCCGAGCCGTACGCCACCGCAGCCACGGCCAGCGCACCAGTACCGAGGGCGAGCCACTTGCGGCGGCGGGCCACCGGGTTGCGGGCCAGCGCACGGAGCAGCGCGTCCATCGATCCATAGCGGGCGCTGGGCTTGGCCTGCAGGCCCGTCAGCAACACGCGGCGCAGCCAGCTGGGCCCGCGGCGTCCGGCTGGAGCGTCGCGCACGGTGCCCGCGTGCACCGACACGCTCAGCGACTCGATGGTCTTGCCCGCGAACGGACGCTCGCCGTAGAGCGCTTCGTACAGCGCAACGCAAAACGAAAATTGGTCGGACGCGGCGGTGGCCAGGCGCCCGCCCAGCTGCTCCGGGGCCATGTACGCCGGGGTTCCCATCACCGTGCCGGCCTCGGTCAGCGCCTCATCGAGGCTCGACTGGCTGATGTGCTCTTCGTGGCCGATGGAATCGGCGCTGCCACGGCCTCGCGCGAGCCCAAAGTCCACCACGCGTACGCGCCCATCGTGCCCCACCAACACGTTGTCGGGCTTGAAGTCGCGGTGCACGAGGTCGGCCGCATGCGCGGCGGCCAGGCCCTCACCGGCCTGCGTGAAGGCGTCGAGGAGCTCCGGAATCGACGGTTGGTTCTTGTCGACCCACTTGCCGAGGGTCGTGCCCTCCACCAGCTCCATCGCGACGAAGACCGAGCCGTCGACCTCGCCCACGTCGTGCACCGTGACGACGTTGGGATGGGTGATGCGTGCGATGGCCTGGGCCTCGCGGACCAGCCGGGGGCGGCCCTCGCCCAGCAGCGAGGGAAGCAGCACCTTGATGGCAAGCCGACGGTCGAGCTCGGGGTCGTAGGCGGCGTACACCACCCCCATCCCGCCGACCCCCAGCTCGTCGACGATCACGTAGCGATCGAGGGTTGCCCCGCGCGGCAGCCGTTTGGCCGGCTCGCTGGGGGGCCATCGGCTCCGTCACTTCCCCCAAGCGCGTCGTGTCTTCGTACAGGCTGTTGCCGCCCGTACGAACCATGGTGCGTTCGTGATCCACCGCGTGCCGAGCATGCCGCGCAGCGCCGCCGAGCGCTACGCTGTCGGACGTGAGACGGGCGACAATCGCGGGCGTAGGCCTGGTCATGGGCCTTATCGGCTGTGCAGGGCGCTCTGGAGCCAGATCCGACGATCGCCCCGCCCCGCGCGCCGTTTCCGTCGATTTGGTGGCCGAGCCCGACGATGATGAGGCGTGCAGGCCCTGCCATGCCGCCATCGTGGACCAGTGGGCGGTCTCGCAGCACGCCACGGCGTGGAGTGATCCGGTGTTTCAGGCCGGCTATGCGGTGGATCGCGAGCCGGAGTGTCGGGCCTGCCATGCGCCCCTGGCCAAGGGCGATCGCGATCCTGCGCCAGGGTCGATTGCGGCCAAGGTCGGGATCGCCTGTCGGGTCTGCCACGCAACGGCCGGGGTAATCGTGGGCCCTGCGGGCGGAGGCGTACACGGAGGCCCCGCGCAGCCGGGGTGGGGCACATCGGAGGTCTGCCGCTCGTGCCACCAGTTCAACTTTGCGCCGGATACTCCTTCGCGGCGTGCGGTGTTCGATCCCGGGGAGTGGATGCAGCGCACCTACGCGGAGTGGGAGGCCTCGGGTAGTGCTTGCACTTGCCAGGATTGCCACATGCCGTGGGAGACCGACGCGCTGGGCCAGCGACACCGAAGTCACCGCATGCTCGGTATCGCCGACGTGGATGCGATGGCGCGGGCCGTTGCGGTGATGGTGCAGGCCGAGCTTCGTGATGGTTCGGTGGTGGTGACGACGGAGATCGCGGTGGACGGCCAGCAGCTGGCCCACGCGTTTCCCACTGGCGACATGTTCCGCACCGCTCGGCTGGAGGTCTGGCCGGTCGACGAGCCGGGGGAAGTGCAGGCGGTGCTGATGCGCCGCGAGTTCGGCCGGGTGGCGCGGCCCGACGCCGACGGGCGCACGCGGCTGTGGATGGCCGAGGTTGGAGACTCGCGGCCGCGCCCGGGCCACCCGACCCGACGCACGCTGCGGTGGGGCCACGCGTTCTCGGAGGTGAAGTGGCGACTGACCCACCTCCGCATGGACACCGCGCGGGCGAGTCGACAGGGGGTGGACGACTCGACCAACGCGCGGGTCGTGGCGCAGGGGCAGGTGACCGTCTCGACTCCGCGGGGGTGACACTCGGGCTGTATGACTCGTGGAGCGCGGGCGCGCGCGCGTGGCCCCACGACCGATCACTGTGCCGGGCCGGTGATACGCTGCCGTCATGCGTCCCCTCGTGTGGCTGGTCGTCGTGGTGTCGGGTGTGGGGTGTGCCAAGCGGGGTCCAGCTCCGGTCGTACCGGACTCGAGCGCTGCGCCGCCGAGCGCCGTGACGCCGCCAGCGGCCACCTTGCCGCCGTCACCCTCCGAGGTGCTGTCGAAGGCCCACGGGGCAGCGGTATCGATCGACCAGTCGCTCCCGCTGCCCAAGGGCTTCGTGGTCGGCTACACGTACGATCTGGCCGAGGCGACGATCGGTGAGATGACGGCCAAGGGGATCGATGTGCAGATGAAGATCGACGCGGCCGAGGCCGAGTGCCAAGCCGAGCTCGACGCGATGCCGGAAGACGAGCGCGAATACTACGAGATGGAGGAGGGACGTAGCTGCTCCGAGATGGCGATCGGTGACGTCCTGGGCGACGACACGCTCAGCCTCGAGTGCGCCGAAGCCGGGCTCGCCTACTTCGACCTCGACGGAAAGCTCCTGGTGGACGAGTCGATCGGTATCGGGTGCACCGGTGGTTTCACCGCGTTCGATGTGCGCCATCTGGGCCCCAACGCTGACGCTACCCTGTGGGTGACCCTCAACAGCCACGGTGATGCGGGCTACTTCGATCGCGGTGGCTGGGGCTTTCGCACCGAAGACGAGCACCTGTATGTACTCGAGATTCCCGAAGGCAGCGACGATGGAGGCTTCCTGACCACCGCCCGGCTCCCGCTCGATCAATACGAGGAAGGGGGCAACTGTGGCGGAGGCAGCCACGGCGGGGTGGAGCTCCACGACTCGGGCGCAGTCATGGACCACTTCGAGCAGGACTACAACGAGTGCGACGATGAGGGCTGCGTGATGCCGGACGACGTGGAGTACTATCGCGAGGAGGCCGAGCTCGCTCCGGACGAGCCCCTCGAGATGGATCTGTGCCCGGTGCACGAGGTGTCCGCGGTGCGCTACGTGTGGAACACGGAGACCGGGGAGTGGGACGACGGCGAGTGGGATGGTGAGGTGCCCACAGAAATGCCGACCGACCTCGACTACTAAAAAGCCCGACCCCGCCAAAGGGGCGGGGCCGGGAAGGGACGAAAGGGCCCCGCAGGGCTCTCGTGTCAGGTGGGCAACAGGCAGGCACCCACGGACTCGAGGCCCGGTCCGGGTGGGGGATCCCACGGTACGCACATCTGACCAGCTGCGGCGCCCGTGCACTGGCTGTCACCACCCGGGTCGTCGATATCGCAGAAATCGTTGCAGCAACCCACCGAGCCCGTGCAGTTGGGCACGACCGCCGCATCGGCACAGAACAGGCCCGGGTCGCAGACGTTGACGAACTCGCAGGGGTCGCCGAACAACCCGAGCGGGCCCGAGGCATCGGGCGCGCAGGTGAAGTTCTGCAGCACCGGGTAGCAGGCCTGGCCGTCGTCGCAGTCTTGAAGCAGCGGGTCGCAGGTGGGCAAGCACAGGACGAGCGCCCCCTCGTTGAGGATGTTGCAGGCGGTGTCGGGGTCCTCGCAGATCGGAGTGTCTGCATCTCCCGCACACATCGCAACGCATGTCCCCAGGTTGGTCTTGGGGTCGACGTCCCAGCACATGGAGAGGATGTCGCAGTCGTCGATGCCGCTGACGCCCGAGCCTTCCACCGAGCACTGATCGCCGGGCTGTCCCGGGTTGTCGGCGATCGGGGAGCAGCGCGTCGCGTTCCATGCGTTGCCGCCGTCGTTGGCCCACGGCATGCACTTGTCGCCAGGCATGCAGTCCTGGGCGAACATGTCGCACTCGAACTCGGGGTCGCCACCATCGGTGGGGCACAGGAAGTTGCAGCCCGCCTCGGTGCTACCTCCGTCGTCGTCGGTCATCTGGCCCGAGTCACCCGGCGGGGGATTGTCGGTGTCGCCCGGCGGGGTGATCCCCGTGTCCGAGGCGTTGGATGTGGAGCCCGGAGTGGTGCCGCTCTCGTCGGTGCTGTCGCCGTCTACGGTTCCACAGGCGCCCAGCGCCAGTCCGGCGCAGATCAGCGTCGACCATACGATCGTCGTTTTCTTCATCATCAATCCCTTCGCCATCGAGCGTTCGGTGGTGCTCAGGCGGGAGAGCGCCGCGGCCTTCCACAGCGCGGCGCCACTCCCGACGAAGAGGAGTCTTCACTAAAACAAACATAAATTCAATAACTATTTGTTGGTTAAATAAGATTTGATCGATTTAATAATATGAAAAGATGCCGAAACTAATTATCGGAAAATTCGCCACGCAGAGGGGTATTTGAAGCCTTTTAGTTGGTCAAGCGCCTACGGACGGCGCGTATGGCGGGTGTGTCGAGGCGCTCGCAGCGTCGGTCTCAGTGGGTCGAGGGCGGATGCGATCGCGCCGCGAGCGGGAGATTTGTGGCCAGGAACGGCAGACGGAACCGGGAGCCCGCAGAGCACGCAAGGCTCCGCAGGTTTTCCTATTATTCCTAATGTGTATCTCGCGCAGATCCGCGGTTCAGGGCACGGAGCTGGGACCGCTGCGTCGCCTGTCGGTCATTGCGCCGCTTGGTATCGCGTGGCGTGCCACAGGTACCGTTGGCGCTCACCGAGGGGGGTGCCGGTACGGTCGACGACCTCAACATCGATCGGCCGAGGGCCGTTGTCGGCCCAGGGCCCGAGCCGGACTTTCGCGTCCGGCTGTGCGCTGACGATCGGCGACGGAGCCACGGCGGTGCGCACATCGAGAACTTGCTGCAGCGGGCCCACCTCGGTGTCTCCGTCCGGAGGACCAACGACGAAGAGCGTGGATTGGACCATGGGCACGGCGCCCACCAGGCGGCGTTCGACGACTGCCGCCGCCGTGCGAGCCGCGAGCTCCACGGTGTACAGCCTCGGCGAGGCCTCCTCGAGCGTGGGCGAGCCCTCGATCGCCATCTCGTGCAGCATGGTCACGGTGTCGTTGCCATGCGCCACCACGAGCGTCGTCGTTCCGTCTCGCTGGTAGCTGCCGAGGCAAAACCGCTGTGCCGTGGGCGGAGGCGAGGCCATCTCGCCGTGCAGACGGACCGCGTCCTGCTCGACCCCAACCGTCTCGACCAGATGTCGACGCAGGGCGTGAATGCACAGCGTCGATCCCGACCGCGACGGCTGTGCGTGCGTGTCTGTGCCGCGAGCGGACTGGGGAGCGGCGGAGGCCGATGGGCTCTGCGCACGCACGGCCGGGCCACGGTCGACATCCGGCACGGGCGCCTGGGCGGCGTCTTCGGGCGCGGCGGGGTTACACGCCGTCGTCAGCACGACCAGCGCAAGGAGTCGGCGGGTGAACCGTGGAGCCTTCACGCTCCAGCAGTTCCACCGGGGCGCCCGCGGTTTAATCCAATCCACGAGCCGTGAGTCGACGCCGCCGAGGCGCGCGCC
>JAHZJA010001294.1 GCA_022601155.1 Deltaproteobacteria bacterium
AACAACACCAGCCCCGCGTCGCTGGCGAGCACCAGCTCGGGTGCCGGGTCCCCGTCGAAGTTCGCCGCGTGGATGAACCCACCGCGTTCGTCCATGTCCTCGAACAGGAGCGTGCCGTCGCCATCGCGAACCACGTGGGGCCACACGACCTCGAGGTCGGGGGCGGTGGTGCTGTCGCCGTCGAGATCGATGGCGAAGGGAAACAGCGGGGCAACCCGCGGGGTGTCTTCGTCGGGGCCGGTGACCGTGGCGGCAAAGCGGAACGCACCGTTGGCCGCAAACACCCGGTCGGCGACCATGATGTCCGCACGGTTGCCGTCTTGGAGGTGGGCCAGCGCAACCGCATCGGCCTGGGTCGCGCCGAAGCAGTGGGGGCTCCTCCAGTGCAGCGACCCATCATCGGCGATCGCGACCAGCTGCGAGTAGTACTGCGGAGGGGTCGGCCGGACTTGGTCACACTCGGTGGCCGGGGCGAGCGTGACGACCTCGACCCGACCGTCGCCGTTGATGTCGCCGACGGCGGGAGTGATGGTGCCGCGCACGAGGACCTCGCTGACCCAGTGCACCGAACCCGTTGCCCCGTCCAGCGCGTAGATGTGGGCACGAGGATCGGAGATGGGGACTGCCGCGGCGGGCGGGCCCGCGGTGACGAGCACATCGGGCGTGTCGCATAGATCGACCCGGCCATTGCCGTCGTCGTCGGTCAGATTGATGACCAGCGGGATGACCAGCGTGTCGGTGTCTTCGCCCTCCCCAGACCAGCTCCACTCGAGCGCAGGCTGGAGGTCTCCGGAGATCGGGGCGGGCTCACAGTCGCCTTCGCCGTTGATGAGTCCTCGGTCGACGCAGATGTTGCCGTCGGTCCCCGCGACGTCGAGGATCTCGCCTTCGTCGTTGGTGTCCTGACCGGTGCCGCTCGTGCCCAGGCCGGTCTGCTCGGAGTCGACCACGCCGACGGTGCCCCGAAGTGTGCAAGACACCGACACCACGACCACACCCGCGGTCAGCAGCGCTGCCCCAATCCGCATGACTGCCATTGTAGGGCCAAAAAAAGCAGTCGCAGCGCAGCGCTGGTTGCGCGATGATCACGAGACGAGATTTCGTGAAGGTCGGTCGAGCGCAGGACATGGAGGGGCCACGAGGAACCCCGGACGCGGTGAGCGAAGCGGTACGCACGCAATCCACGATCGATGCCGGCGCGCTGTTTCGGCGGCACGCGTCGTTCGTGGCCAACTTCTTGGCTCGACTCGGGGTAGAGCGCACGGAGCTCGATGACGTGGTTCAGGAAGTCTTCATGGTGGCGCATCGACGCGGCGGCTTCGTGCCCGGGCCGGCACGGCCGACGACGTGGCTCGCCGACATCGCCCTCAAGGTGAACGCCAATCGGATGCGTCGCCTCCGGCGGGCGCGGGTTCACGCCCAGGCCGAGATCGTCGAGCGGGCCGAGGATCGCCGTGCCTCCCCCTCGGAGGTGCTCGAACACCGTCGCTCGATCGATCGGGTTCAGCAGGCACTGGAGGCCCTCGACGACGACAGGCGGGCGGTGTTCGTGTTGTTCGAGCTCGAGGGAGAGTCCTGCGAGGCGATCGCAGCGGGGATGGGCATCCCGGTGGGCACCGTCTACTCGCGCTTGCACACGGCGCGTCGGAAGTTCCGCAAGGCCCATGCGCGGCTGGTCGCGCGACAGCAACCCCGTGGGGTCGTCGGCGCGGTTGCACTGGTGCTGCTGACCCTCACGATGCATGGGGTCGTCGGATGAGCGGCGGACCTCCACAGCGACTGTTGGACGGGGGCGACCTCGATCCAGCGCTGCGCACCGACCTGTCACGCGCCGCAGGCCACGACGTGGGGTACGACGTCGCGGCCGGGGCCACGCGCTTCGAGGCAACGCTGGCGCGCGGCGCCCCGCCTCCGGGGGATGGCGGCGGGACGGCGGCGGTCGCGACGGCGTCGAGCAAGGCCTCGCTCATCGTGGTGGGCCTGGTCGGGGCCGCCGTGGTTGCCGGGGCTATCGCGTGGGCGCTGACGGGGGAGGACGAGCCGGCGCCACCCGCTGTGGCCGTGGCGGCGGTCGAGACCCAGGATGAGCCGACATCGCCGGGCCTGGAGACACCGGAGCCGTCGACCGTGGTCGAACCTTCGATCGCAGTGGAGCCTTCGGCCCCCGCCGAGTCGGAGGGGGAGCCCGCGGACCTCATCATCATCGACGACGAGCCGAGCACGGCACCGCCTGCGCAGCCGATCAAGCCTAGCCGCAGTCCCGGTACCCGTGGTCCATCGAAGCGCGGCCCGTCACCGAAGCCGACCGTCGACGATGATCGCCTGCGCCGCGAGATGGAGGCCACGCAAAGGGCCCGCAGAGCGCTGACCCACAACCCTGCCCGGGCCTTGTCGCTGGTGCGCGAGGCCAACGAGCAATTCCCCAAGGGGTTGTTCGCCGAGGACCGCGAGGGGATCGCAATCTTGGCCTTGTTTGGGTTGCACCGCGACGAGGCGGCACAGCGTCGGGCCAAGGCGTTCTTGCGCGCGCATCCACGTGGCAGCTACGCGGACAAGATTCGCGCGGTCGTGGACGGCACCGACAAACCGTGAAGGACATCGTCGGCACCGACATGGAGGCATCATGTCGTGTCCGGCCTATCTTCACGCTTGCTCGTTGTCACTGATTGTTGGTCTGTCGTTGGGGGCTTCGGCCTGTCGCGACGACGGGCCGGCTGCCGTCGATGACGATGACGGTGGAACCTCGACAGGGGAGGGGTCCACGGCCGGGGAGACGGGCGCCAGTGGTAGCGGGACCGACGGCGCCGACGACACGACCAGCGGGCAGGTCGATCCAGACGGTGTCTCGGTGTTCCGGGACGAGCACGGCGTACCGCACGTCGTGGCGGCCACCGACGCGGGGGCCATGTACGGACTGGGGTGGGCGACGGCGGAGGATCGTCTGGCCCAGATCACGGTGACGGTCTTGTCGGCGCAGGGCCGGCTGGCGGAGCACTTTGGTCCGACGTACGTCGAGCACGACGTACGCATGCGAACGCTGGGGCACTGGCGTCATGCCCAGCACATGGAGTCGGTGCTGCCACAGGAGCCGGCGGATCTGCTCGCGGCTTACGCCCAAGGGATCAATGACTTCGTGGCGGCCAACCCACAGGCGGGAGCACAGACGATGGCCAGCCTCGGAATCGAGCCCCAGACCTGGACACCGGCCCACAGCCTGGCGGTCTGGTACCGGGTGTCGGATCTGTTCACCAGCGATCCGCTGGGCAAGGCTGTGGCCCTCGAGGAGTTCGAGCAGCTGGTGGGGCAGGTTGGCCTGGATGAGGCGATCGAGCAGACCGTGGGGACGGTCGGCCCCGGTCAGCCCTCGGCGGGGGTGGTGCAGGCCGCCGATGTTCCCTCCGACGTGGTCGATGCCATCGAGGCCTACGCCGAGTCGATGGGGTACGGGCAGGCCGCCATGGCTCCGCCCCATCATTACGGACACCTGACCCCGAAGTTCAGCCATGCGTGGGTGGTCGGTGGTGAGCGGACGACGAGCGGTCGGCCTGCGCTGGTGTCCGACCCGCAGGTGGCCGTGTCCTCGCCGAATTTCTTGTACGAGTGGGCGGTGGTGGGGGACCAGCTCCACGCGCGCGGGTCATCGCCCGCGGGGATACCCGGCCTGCTCATCGGCTACACGCCGACGACGGCCTGGGGAATGACGGCCGCAGGCCTGGACCAGCGCGACCTGTTTCGTCTGCAGATGACCGACCCCACCCACTACGTCATCGACGGGGTGGAGCACGCGCTGGACGTGAGCATGGAGATCGTCGAGGTGGCCGGGGGCAACGCGCGGCAGGTGCAGATCCGCGACAGCGAGTGGGGCCCGGTGATCACCTCGCTCCTGCCCGCGGCGGTGCAGGGCGAGTACGCGCTCAAGGGGCTGCCCTTCGCGGTCACCGATCGTGATCCCTTCACCGCGATGGTGGGGATGATGCGTGCCACCGACCTCGATGGTCTGCGGGCCTCGATGGTGGAGTGGACGACGCCCTCGGCCAACTTCGTGGCCGCCGATGCGCAGAGCATCTTCTATACGTTGGTGGGCGACATTCCGCTGCGGTCTCCCATGTCGCCGCTGGGGGGAATGATCGCCCAAGATGGCAGCTCGCTGGCCTACGACTGGGTCGATCTCATTCCCAACGAGTACAAGCCTTGGGTCCTCGATCCCGCGGATGGCTATATCTTGTCGGCCAACCATCGGCCGGCGGGGGCGTGGTACCCGTTGCCGCTGGGCACGGGCACGGGCGGTCGCGGCGACACTCTGCGCAGCCGCCGTCTCCGTGAGCTGATCGAGGCGCTGCCCCCCCTGGTGGAGCCGGCCGCGGTGCTCGACGACGTCCAGTGGGACTGCATCAATGCGGGCCGCCGCGACCAGGTGGCGATTGGGATGCACGTCGTCTCGGTGGCTCCGGGGCAGCTGTCGGCGGCAGCGACCGCCGCCCTCGAGGCGCTGGGCGCCTGGCATGTCGCCGGAGGGTCGATGCGCACCGACCAACCCGGGGTGTTCCTCGCCAACCACATCAACATCAAGTTCCGGTTCCAGCAGACCGGGCAGGTGCTTCACG
>JAHZJA010001295.1 GCA_022601155.1 Deltaproteobacteria bacterium
CCGCGGTAGAGTTCGATCGCTTGGCGCAAGTGTTGGGTGAGGTCTCGGCCCCGGGCGAAGCCGCGAGACTCGATCTGTGCGACGGCTCCTCGCGCGATCGCGAGGTCGTCGACGCCTGCGGCGACGAGCAACGCGCGGAGGTCCTGTGCATCCTGGGGGCGCGTGGCGTCGTCACGGGACAGGAGTTTCATCGCGATCAGGTCTCCCACGGAGGCAACCGGGGCCCACACTCCGGCCAAGATCTCCAGACGGTCTGCACGCTCGCACACCTCGGGCTCGATCCCGCTGGTTGCGAACAGCAAGTCCACCACGGTCCCCAGCGGGGAGGCCCCTGGGGGCTCCAGTCTTGCGGTGGCAAAGCGACCAGTCTCGACTTGCTCGACCGCAGCTTGCAGGGAGTATCCGTTGGACCGCAGCTCTCGGACGAGCGCTTCGGCCTGACGATCGTCGGTCACCGCGACCGCGACGTCGACGTCGCGCGTGGTCCGAGGCTCGGTTCGCACCGACACGGCGAGGCCGCCCACGAGCGCCCACCCTTCGGACCGGTTGGATCGGCGACGATTCGCCCAAGGGCGCCGACCAAGTCGGTCATCGCAAATCGAGCTCGATGGGCCGCCCGATGCAGTCGCCGTGGTCGGCCCCGGGGCGGGTCTGCACCCACGTGCGTAGCCGGCTCTCGATCTCATCCGGGGACTCGTCCGGGTGCCGGCGACGGAGGTTCTGCCGCATCACTCGAAGCGCCAAGTCTGCCAGCTGGAGGGCCGTGCGCATCTTGTCGATCGGCTCGGGGCTGTCCACGCTGGGACGAGGATATCATGCCCGGGGGACCGATCACGACGGGGCCCGACTTGCTCAGACTGTCACGACCTCGAGACATGGCCACGCACAGCGCGATGCGCTTGGCCTCGTGCCGCACGTCTCGCATCGACGGTGGCCCGCCGGAGAACCAATAGAACCCAGCGATCACCCACGCGAGCCATCCATCGGAGTCGACCTCCTGGTTGGCTGGTGATCACAGTCGAGCGCAGACCGTACCGGTCGTCCATGATCTCGTTCAGATCGCGGCGCTCGCGAGGCCCACCGTCGGCAAGCCCTCAGTCGTCGAGGATGAGCACGTCCGCCTTGGCGAGTGATCACGATGCGGCGATCCTGGTGATCACCATCGGCCGGCACACGCAGCAAATCAACGAAAGGCTCGAACAGGGGCCATACGACAGCGGCCCGACGGATACAACAACGTGGCGGACGTTGTCCCACCAAACTCGTCGGGTGAGACTTCGCCTCACGATCCCCGCGGAGACTTCTGGCCCGAGGAACGTAAGTGGTAGGGACCCGATCCCTCGGCCGTTAGCGATGCAGCGCGCGATGAGTCCGAGGTCGTTGGGGGACGCTGGTCTGTGCGTGCTGCCGCCGCCAGGAGGCGGGAGGAGCGTCGTGGTAGCGCTTGAAGATGGTGGTAAATGCCGCCTCGGACTCGTACCCGACGCTGCGAGCGACCTCGCCGACGGACACGGAGGGATCCACCCTTAAGCGTTGGGCGGCCAGCGTCATGCGCCATCGCATCAAGTATCGCAGCGGCGGTTCGCCGACGAGCTTGGCGAACCGTGCCGCGAAGCCCGAGCGTGACATACCCACCGCTCGACCGAGCGCATCGACGGTCCAGGGGTTCGCAGGGGCCTCGTGCAGGAGTCTGAGGGCCTCGGCGAGTTTGGCGTCGGCCAGCCCGCCAAGCCAGCCGGGACGCGCCTCGGGTGGCAGGGGGCGCAACCATGCGCGCAGAGCCTGGACGAACAGCAGATCGACGAGCCTGTCGACGGCCATTTGGGCGCCCGGCTCCTCGCTCCGTGCTTCGCGGGAGATCGCTCGGAGCGACTGTTCGAGCCAGCTGACGGCTGGATCGTCCAAAGTTCGCAGGTGGATGAGTTCGGGGAGGTGGGTGCGTAGAAGGTCGCCGCCAGGCGCGAAGCTGAAGTGACCGCAGATTATGGTGGTGGTCACGCCCTCGGAGCCGCCCACGAATCGACGGCAGCCACGCTGGGTGACGGTCGATTCGGCTCGCACCAGCGCATCGAGGCGTACTGCGTCGCGGGTCGGCTCATCAACCAGGCTGTGCGAGCCTCCGTGCGGGACGAGCACCAAGTCGCCAGGGGAAAGGCTCAGCACGTCGCCGTCTCGAACGAGGTAGCAGCCTCCCCGCGAGATGATGTGGAAGAAGGCGTGGTCCTGCTTGGGAACGACGAAGCCCCAGGGCGCACGCAGCTCGCACTCGCCGGTCACGGTGCCCCGTACGGGAAGGTGATGCAGGACGTCGCTGAGCACATCCATGTCGATACAGTAGGGTGCGATCGTCCAGATTTGCAACCGAACCTGGACGATCGAGAAGTATATCTGGGGTTTTCGCTATGGTTCGTCTAGCTCGCTGAGCCTACCTTGCTCGAACCACAACGGAGATATCAAGGTGTCCAACGCGCTTGAGAACAAAACAGCGGTGATCCTCGGCGGAACCAGCGGCATGGGGTTGGCAGCGGCCAAGCGGTTCCTGGCTGAAGGAGCCAAGGTCATCATCACGGGCCGCAAGCAGGAGAAGATCGACGTCGCACGGCAGGAGTTGCAGGGGCGCGTCGCCATCTACCAGGCGGACATTGCCGACTACGAGGCGACCAAATCCGCCATCGAACAAGGCGTGGAGCGCTTCGGCAAGATCGACGTCTTCTACCAAGTGGCAGGGATGGCGTCCATGGTGCCCTTTGAGATGGCAGACTCGGCGCACTACGAAACAATGGTCACCGTCGATTTGGTTGCGCCCATCGTCGCATTGTTGAATGCGCGACCCCATCTGAACGACGGCGCTGCCATCATCTTGACCACCACCACGGCCAGCACCCGCCCGGCCGCTGCGGCCACGGCCTACTGCGCCGCGAAGGCCGGACTCGACCAATTCGCCAAAGCGCTCGCGCTCGAGTTGGCCCATCGCAAGATCCGGGTCAACGTCATCAGTCCCGGTCCCATCGATACCCCCATCTTCAACGAGTTGGGCATTCCCCAAGAACAGCTTGCCGGGTTTCAGCAGTTCTTGGCCAGCATCATCCCGTTGGGTCGCCTGGGTCGCGACGACGAGATCGCCAACGCGGCGTTGTTCCTCGCGAGCGAGCAGTCGTCCTTCGTCTCAGGCGTCACCCTGCAGGTCGACGGCGGCTTGAATCAAAGCTTCCACCAGATGCCAGGCTAGTGGGGGGTCGGGTCGCGGCCCCCGTGGGGGACAAGTAGGATAGGGGACTGGCAGCTGTCGAAGCGGCGAAACTCCCCCGTGAATCCGGCGTGACGGTGGTAGCCGACGGCCCCGTCCCTCTTCGCGTACGGCTTCACGACGGTGGGTCGGTTTCATCTGGCGCCGGTTCCTGAACGGAACCTGCCGCAGTCTTCGGCCCTTGCGCGCCCAGAAGTAGTGGACCTGGGTCTTGCCGTCGAATCCGATGCGAAAGTCGGCGAGGACTTCGCCAAGGCACCGACGCAGCAGGCTGATGCAGTCGTTCACGCGACCCCGCCCCTTTGAGTCGAACCAACCCTCGGTATCAAAGCACTCCGACGCTAGACCGGGTCTAGCTTCGTCGCGCACGGCCGGTCGTCGGAAGAAGCTCTAGCCCTCGGCCATCCCCCGCCATCGCCGGCGCAAACTCGACCACCGCCTCCGCCAAGAACTTCACGAAAGCGCGAATCCTCACCGAGGTCTGCAAGTCCGGATGCGTCAACGCCCACAGCGGCCGCGTACCCACCGGCCCGGTCCCCGGCACACGCACCAGCCCCCCGACACGGTCGGCCAAAAACTGCGGGACCGTCGTCATCCCCATCCCGGCTGCCGCCGCGTGGACCTGATCCAGCGGGTCGGGCATCACGTGGCGTACCTCCGCAGATGGAAAGGGCGTGGTCTTGACCCACGCCCGCCCCGCCTTTCCGCGCGCAAAGGCGATCCAGTTGGCCGTGGTTTGACCGTCCTCGAAGCTGTGTTGGGCGATGTACTCGGGCGACGCCCAGACGTAGTCGATGATGGGCGGCAGTGGCCGGCCCACGAGGTTTTCGTCGGGACGCTTTTGCGTTCGGATGGCCACGTCGCAGGCTCCGCGCATGAGGTCGACGATGGTGTTGCTGGACTCGATGACCAGCTCAATGCCCGGATTCTCTTCAGCGAAGCGCGCGAGGCAAGGCATGATCAGGTACTGGCTGAGCCCCGCCGAAACTGCTACGCGCACCTCTCCAGTCAGCACGGTCTCCAGCGAGCTTGCGTCGCGCCGCAAGCCGAGCATCTCGTCTTCGACGGTTTCGGCTCGTCCGAGGATCTGCTCGGCCAACCCGGTGGCCACCAGCCCGTCGCGCGAGCGGGTAAAAAGCGGTCCGCCCAGCGCCTCCTCCAGCGCCGTCAGGTGCCGCGACACCGTGGAGTGACTCATGCCCAGCTCGGTCGCCGCTGCTCGAACCGTCCGATGACGGAAGAGCACGAGGAAAACGCGGATGTCATTCCAGTCCAAATCGGTCATCGGATACCCTCCCAGCGGCGTTGCTGTGGTCGATAATTGCACCAAAGCCGTCCAGATTCTTAGATTTTCAACCGGATACAGACCGCGTACTGTTGCCGTCATGGACGCAGCGACCAAGCCCACCAACAACATCCTCATGACCTTCAGCACCGACTTCCGTGTCGAATTGGGGCTCGGAAAGGTCGTTCCGGGCAAGGAAGCCTGGATGTTCGGGGAGTATTTTCCCCGCGTCATGGCCGCATTCGCGGAGCACCAGCAGGGTCGACTCGCTGGCTTCCAGGTCAGCGCGTCAAACACGCAAGGTGTGACTCCGAGCATGGGTTCGCTCAACACATGGCCCTCGGTCGAAACCTTCGCCCGCCTCCTCGCGGACCCGCGATTTACCGAGCTCAAGCCCGAACGCGACGCGGCGCTCGAGCTGCTCGACGACCGCCACCTGTTGGTCCCCGTCCAACAAGAGGTCGTGGTCGACACCGAGAACGACTATGCGCTGGTCTTGTCCAGCAGCGCTCGGAACAGCGCTCTGTTCTCCACCCCCATCGCCGACGACAGCATCAACCGAGAGCGCGTCGGGTCGTTTCTCAGCCTGCACCGATGGTCCGGCGAGACGGAGGCCCTCCTGTCCGGTGATCCGAACGACGCCATCGTCTACCGGATTCGCTTCGACGCTCCCCGGGCTTGAGCTTCAACCACGCACGATCCGTCGTCTGAGAGGTAGCTTCACCTTTATGTCTAACCGCTTCCCCAAAGAAATGCCGCACGACCCCATCGAGCGCATCTTCGATGGCGCCTGGTACGTCACCGGAACCGTCATGCTCAAGCCCCTCGTTCGGCTGATCCGCAACATGGTCGTGCTTCGGCACGAAGGCAACCTGACTTTGGTCAACCCGGTGCGCCTCACCAACGAAGGGGAGGCGGAGCTCGAGAGGCTCGGCAAGGTCACCCATCTGGTGAGCCTGGGCGGTCACGCCATGGACAACCCCTACTACGTTGACCGCTATGGCGCGAAGCTGTGGTCGGTGCGCCCCACCGCCGGCGCCGACGAACTCACCGAGGACGGCCCCATGCCGCTGCCCGGCGTGACGGTCTTCCGCTTCCACGACACCGTCCAACCGGAGGGTGCCCTGCTCGTCGAGCGCGAGGGCGGCCTTCTGATCACCTGCGACGCGGTCCAGCACTGGGTCCCGCATCGACTCATGTCCATCGGAGCCCGGCTCATCACCTCGCTGCTCGGCTTCCAGCACCCCGCGCAGCTTGGTCCGCCCTGGCGGAAGGTGATGACACCTCCCGGGGGTTCGCTGAGAGCCGATTTCGAACGTTTGGCCGCTCTACCGTTCGACCGCCTCATCGGCGGACACGGGGGCCTACTGCGGGACAACGCCGTGGCCGTCTTGCAAGCATCGATCGAAAGAAACTATCCGAGGGGCTAGGACGACATCTTGGATGGAGGCGCCGGGATTCAGCCATTCTCGGTAAAGAAAGTCGAAGTCTGA
The DNA here is from genome assembly GCA_022601155.1 of Deltaproteobacteria bacterium. Lineage (GTDB taxonomy): Bacteria > Myxococcota_A > Polyangia > Nannocystales > Nannocystaceae > Paraliomyxa. The sequence continues at coordinate 6,026 of JAHZJA010001295.1, forward strand.
TGGCGGACGATCGGTCGAGGTTCTTCGTGATCGGTTGGAGTCGGTGTTCGATGGGGCTTCAGGCGGTTCGATTGAACAGCGATCGGTCGGCATGGGGTCTTCCGTCAGGCGCGAGCGGTCGGGGTGTAGCAAGTGTAACGAGCTGACGGATCTGGCCCTCGAAGTGCTGATGGATCTTGACCGCGGGCGGCTGGAGCTCGCGCGGGCACGACTGCACGCAATGCTCGACGCGGCGCAGGACGAATGAGCGTTGGCTGGCCCATCGGTTCGCCCGCAGGCGCCGACACGCACGGGCTGTTCGCATCTTCGAGTCGCCTCCCAGAGGTCGATCGACCCTCCAACGCAATGAGGTCGGCGAGATCCTTGTTTCGTCCCGACGCACGCTTGTTCCGGATGAGGTCTCGCCGGGAAATGACATTGATGGTGCGAACCCACAAGCGTAGCGGCACGCGGTTCTTCCATGCGGTCTCGAACGTGAGCCCGGAGATCTTGGTCAGGGTGTCGATCCGCCACGGCGGGACCCCGACCATGAAGACCTTGCCTTTGGCCGCGAGCTCCTCGGCCGCAGGTTTCTCGGGGAGAAGCGGGTGCCTCGGCAGAACCCCTACGACAGACCGTGGTCGTGGGGACAAGCGAGGCGGCCGCAACCCAACGTTGGAGCTGCGGCAGCGTCCAGTGTGGCTCGGAGTCGAGAGTCGGCGGGGCCTCGTTGAGAGGTGGTCGGCCCGAATCGAGTGGTCGAATCGCCGGGTCAGCCCACCCGCGAGGCCTCGGCGACGCGGCCATCAGTGTCTATGGAATGCGTATCTGCGCGACGTACGGACGGGGATCCCCTTCCAGATGCGTCGACCGGCGAGAATGTCGAAGACGCTCATGGCTCACTTCGAGCCTACGGGCTGAGGGGGGCACCGGAGATCCGTCGCAGCGAGGCGGCCGTCGTTTTCGACCGGCAAAAAGGGCCTCGCAAGCGCAATCAAACCTCGGCGTGTTCGGACGCTCGGGATAATGACCCGCGAATTTACGTTGCTGGCCCTTCTGCTTACCCCCTTGGCCCTCGGATGTTCCGAAGACGGAGCCCCCGGCGGCGACGATGCGGGGGACGACACCGCCTCATCCTCGGCTGGACCGGCGACGTCCGGGGCATCCGCCGAGTCCGGGAGCACCACCAACTCAACCGGGGACGCGGACAGCGGCGACAGTGGTGAAGCTGAGGCCTCGAGCAGCAGTGGGGACCTCGATCCCTGTGGAGACTGCATCGCGAACAGCTGTTCCGACCAGACTGCGGCCTGCGCTGAGGATGAGGCGTGCGGATGCTGGCTCGGCTGTATCGACGCCGTGGACGATCCGTCCGAGTGCGTCGCGGAGTGCGGAGACGCGCCAAGCACCCTGGAAGAAGTCTTTGCGTGCGTGGCCGAGGCGTGCGCTGATCCCTGCGAACTCTGAGGCGGCAGCACGGGGGGCGCCTGACAGAGGCGAAACGAAGACCGCGAGGCAGCCTGAGCGGCGGACGGCGTTCGCCGCAAGGCGGGCGCCCCTCACTGCGACGGGTGAGGGCCATCCTGCGCGGCTCGGATCTGGGCGGCCCACTCGTCCAGATCCGCGTCCGTCGCCGAGGCGTCTCCGCCGGGCTCTGTGGTGGTTTCGATCGCGATGCGCAGAAGCTGGCGAGCACGCCGCACCCGGGTGCGAATGGTGCCGTGAGGTTCGCCCAAGGCGTCGGCGATTGCCGCCGAGGTCATCTCTTCCCAGTAGAACAGCTCCAGCACGACCTGCAGTTCGAGCGGGATCCGGCGCAGGCCTTCGAGAAGGCGGCGCTGCGCTTCGCCTTTGGCCGCCATCGTCCCTGGTCCGGCCCCCGCATCAGCGACCGACTGGGCCTCGGGGTCGAACCGTTCGCCCGCGAGTCGGGTGCGCTCGTAGTGGCGCCGCAACACGTTGTAGGCGATCCCGAACAGGTACCCGCGCACGCTGGTGGACGCACGGATACGGTCCCGACCCGCGACACAGGCCTCCAGGGTTTCCTGCACCAGGTCGGCGGTCTCCCCCGAGGTCTTGTTGTCGAAGAAACGGTGCAACGCGTCGTAGTGCCGCTCGAAGAATGCCTGCCCTGCGGCGGTGTCCCCGGCACGCCATGCTCCGAGCAGATCCGCTTCCTCCATCGACGGCGACGATAGCAGAGCCGCACGGATCGCTCGACTGCGCTCAGTCCGACTGGGGCGAGGAGAGCCAAGCCTCGACCCGAGGCCGCAACGCTTGCGACGCCGCGTCGTTGTTGTCCGCCAGCCGCTCGTGAAGCGCTCGAACGCGGGAGATGGCGGCATCGGGGTCTTCGCCGAGACGAACGGCGAGCGTCGCTTCCAGGAACACCGTCTCCAGCTCCCCTTCTTGAGCGCCGTCGTGGGTGGCGAACACTTTCAACGCCTGTCGCGCTCTTGCAGACGCGAGCGGTAGCTCGTCGGCGTCCATGAGGACGGCGCTCAAGCGGCCCAGTTCGCGGGCCCGCACCGCATGGTCCAGTCCCAAGGACGCCTCGAGCAACGCGATTGCCCGCTCATGCTGCGTGCGCGCTCGAGGCAAGTTGCCCTCCTCGCGAAGCGCGAGACCGAGTTTGCCCAGAGCCTCGGCGTGATCCAGCGGTAGGGATCCCGGCGACCCGTCGAGGATTGCGACGGCTCGCTCGAGCGCTGCCCGGCTGTCTTCGGGCCGTCCGCCCTTGGTGTACATCTCGCCGAGGTTCATGAGCTTGGGGGCGAGGCGGGGGTGGGAGGGACCCAGCGAAGTCTCCTGGATTTTCAGTGCGCGCTCGGTGAGGGCGATGCACTCGTCCCACTCGCCCAGCAAGCCGTGCAGACCCCCGAGATTCTCGAGGGCAAGCCCCAAGTCGGGGTGGTTGGGTCCGAGGGCAGCCTCGCGGATGTCGAGCGCGCGGACCCACTGGGTTCGTGCCGTCGCAAAATCTCCGACCGACGCCGCCGCGACTGCGAGCACGTTCAAGTCGGCCGCCAGCACCGGATGGTCCGGACCGAAGGCGTGCTCGTTGATCTTCATGCCGCGGGTTTGCGTCTCAGTGGCTTCGGCGAACGCACCGGCTTTGACTGCGACCGCCGCGAGGCTGTGCAGGCTGCGGGCGACCAGCGGGTGATCGGGTCCCAGCTGGTCCTCGCGGATCTTGCGAACCTGGTCGTACAGCGCCTTGGCGTCGTCGTATCCCTTGCGCCCCGAGTGGAGCTGCGCCCGCGCGGCTACGCTCCGGGCCACCATCAGGTCGTCGTCGGGCAAGCCCAGTGTGTCCCAGGCCGCCTGGGTGTGTCGGGCCCAGACGAACCCTTCCGCGGGCCGGGCCAGGTCCACGCCGACCAGCTCGACGAGCTGCGTCCCGGCTTGGCCGGCCGTCTGCGGATCCGAGGCGTCGATCGCCGCGAAGTAGGCGTCGGTGAGGCTCTTCTCGGCATCGTCGAACACTCCTGCGGCCCGTTGCGCGAGGCCCAACGTCAGCACGCTGGTGGCGCGGAGCGGCGCGTCGCCCAAGCGCTCGGCCAGGTCCACGGCACCCCGGGCGGCCGTCACGGCGGCGTCGTGGTGGCCCATCGTCGCCAGGGTTTCAGCGCGTGCGATCTGGACCCGCGCCTGGGTGACGGCGTCCCGCGCGTCATCGCTTGGGGGAAGGGGCAGCCGCTGCAGCGCTCGGGGCCCGGTACAGGCCGCAACGTCAGGCAGCGCAACCACGGCGCTGACCGCCTTGGTTGCCGCCGTTCGGTCTGCCTCGACGAGCCCGTCCACCGTGGTCGAGAACGCCAGCGCTCGCGACTCCAAGCACCACTGCACTCGCTCGTGCAGCGCTTCCGACGACGTGTGTTCCACCCGGGCTGCGACGCACGTCTCCGCTGCGGCCTTCCGCCAGGTCTCCGCGTATTCGTCGAGCCAGCCGACCGAACGTTCGGCGGTCATCGTGGCGAAGGAGAGCCCCGTGCCCTTCAGACCCTCTCCCACCGAGGTGCGGAGCGTGTCGTTCCACATCGCCTCGGTCTGCTGCTGGGCTTCGGTTTCGCAGGTTTGCGTGCGATGGGCGTCAAGCTGCTGCTGCCCGACGACCGCCCCGCCGACGAGCAGGATGCCGCCTCCTATCAGCACGGCCAGGCGCCGCCCAGGTGCCGTGTGCTCCTCGCTCTCGGCCACCGCCTCGGTCAGCGCCGCCAACAGCGTGTCCATCGAGGGCCATCGATCGTCGGCGACAGGCTGCAGCCCGCGGCGCAGGAGCGGTTGGATCGCGTCAGCCTGATCTGGCGGCGGCGTGTCCTCGGAGGTTGCGGTTGGCCGGGTTCCGTACAGACCCTCCCACAGCGCCACGCAGAACGCATACTGATCGCTGCGGTGATCGACCGCACCGCCGGAGGCCTGCTCGGGAGCCATGTACGCCGGCGTGCCGAGCACCCGGCCGGTCTCCGTCAGGCCGGCGTTGGTGTCGGTGACCTTCGGCGCCTCGGATGCCCGGGCGGTCGGTGCCGCGTCGCGCTGCGTGGCGATTCCAAAGTCGAGCACGCGAACGCGGCCGTCTTCCCCGACGACCGCGTTGTGGGGCTTGAAGTCACGGTGAACCAAGCCTTCGGCATGGGCCGCGGCAAGGCCTCGACCCGCCTGGTCGTACGCCTCCAAGATCGCGTTCCTGTCGTGTTCCCGAGCCTCTTGCCACTGCCGCAGCGTCGAGCCCCGCACGTATTCCATCGCGACGTACAGGCGACCCAGGTGCTCTCCCACTTCAAAAACCGGCACCACGTTGGGGTGGCTGAGCTTCGCCATTGCGCGAGCCTCCCGGAGCATGCGCGCCCGGGCGTCATGCGTCGCGGTTCCTTTCACCAGCTTGAGCGCGATCTTGCGGTCGAGCTGATCGTCGAAACACGCGTACACCGTGCCCATTCCGCCCTCTCCCAGGACCTCCAAGATCGCGTAGCGACCGATCTTGGCCGCGGCCGTGCCAAACATGCGGGCCCGGACCATCGCTTTTTGCGCCTCTCGGTGGCTCGCGTCGGGTGTAGCGGCGTCGGCACCGCCCGGGGTTGGGCGTTCGTTCGGGGCACCGGGGCCGTCGGCTGGCGTCGTCGTTTCGGAGCTCGCCATCACGGACATCATAACGAACGGGGTCGTGCCCGGCGCGATGCCAGGGTCGAAGGGAGCGTCCGAACCGTGGCCCACTTTGATTGCGGTGAACACGAAAAAAGATCGGGTCCTCCGCAATCAACAGCGGGCTGACTCGGACGTTCCGGGCGTGACCCGAGCCATGACGTCCCGCGTTTCCTGTTCTTCGCCCGCAGCAGCCCGCGTTCGCGGCCTCGGCGGGACCATGCCCCGGTGGGTGCTGGCGGCCGCGGTGTTCCTCGTCGGCTCCGTCGGCGGTTGTCAAGGGGCGGACGACTCAACCGACGGCCCCCAAGCCCAGCGTCGCTACGACTTGTGCGGCGAAGCGATACCCGAGGCCGAGCTGATCGACTTTCTCGACGGAAACCTCGTCGTGGTCGCGCAACTCGACGAAGACGGGTCGTCGAAGTCCCAAGCCGTTGGGGATCTCGCCGTCTCGTTGGTCGCCAACGGAATCGACTATGGCGACCTCACCAGCGCACGCCCGAGTTTCTCCGAGGGTGCGTACACCCTTCAGACCAGGGACTCTGAGCTGTCGTTCCGGCTGTACTACGCCGATGAGTTCGAGGACGCTGCTGCCGGGGACGCGATCCCCTACAACCTCTTCGATCCCGACAGCTACGCCCAGAACGTGGAGGTCGATCTCGACACCAGCCAGTTCCCCCCGGTCGTGCGCGTAGACTACGATCCGGGACCCCTCGCCGGCATGATCGACGGGGACCTTCGCGTCGACGAAGCCAGCCTGTCTGTCTCCGTGCAGATTCGCGCCGACCTTGTCGCCCTCGAAGTCGACTCCCTCGGCCAGTACGACAATGCCTGGGAGGTCGGCGACAGCCTGGCGCTTCGCATGACAACCACGCGGCTCAATCTGGGCGCGCTTGGCGGAGACCTCGACGACGCTGGCTTCGGATTCTCCTATGACGGCACCCGCTACACCGCGCCGACCGGTCCCCTGGATCAGGAACTATTCGAGAGCGAGTTCCTCACCGTTCGTCAGGACAACGGCAACTACAGCTGGGAGGGGGAGTACGGAGCCCGGGTAGACAAAGGGGAACTCACGCTGTTTCAACGCGGCTGGGCAAGCAACGCCGGTGGCAACTTCACCGAGTACTTCTGCGACGAAGCGCGAAGCACTCGGGTGGCCGTCGCCGAGCACGACGACAGCTTGGAGGGGGGCGTGTTCGTGCTCGAAGACGGAACCCGCGTCGAGTACGGGTTGCGGTAGCGCGTCGGGGTCGGCCTTCTCCGGGGGTACTCGACGTCGGACAACGGTGAGCCTTCTCCGGGGGTACTCGACGTCGGACAACGGTGAGCCTTTCCCGGCAAAGGGGGCAGCGCGTTTGAAGGGCTATCGACGTCTGCAGTGGGAGGAAGCATGCCGCGCGGTGTCAGCGTCGAACGAGGAAATTCCCGGTCGAAGCGATGACGGCGCGCGCCGTAGGTGACGACACGGGCCCAAGCGGAGGCCAGGGCGGTCCGAGCACCCCTCACGGAGGGCACGGCGCCCAAGGGGCACAGTCCCAACCGGGGTCCGCCTCGGAAACCACGACACCAACCACGCCACGAAAGAAAAGGCCCAGGGGTTACCTGGGCCTTTTCGGTGGAGGCGCCTGGAGTCGAAGTCTGATGATGGGCGATCGGTTGATGTTGGTCGTGATCAGTTGGAGTCGGTGTTCGATGGGATTTCAACAGCCGAGACGAACGCGGTATGGAAGTGGTTGGTCGTCAGCCTGTTGATGAACGGCGCTTCGTTCGGATACGGCCTGGTGCGCGTTCATGCGCGCGTAGCCGCGCGGCCCCGTGGTCGACACGGGCTTCTTTTGGGGTCGATGCAACCTTGCGTGTCGTAGTGGCAACAAGGGGCGGAGGCAGGAACGACCATGGAACCCAGGACCCATACGCTGGCCATCGCATTGCTCGCCCTCAGCGCGGCCTGCGACACGCCGACAGGGCGCCCCGGCACCGACGACGAGCGACTCGACGAGGCGCTTCCGATGCGCGACTTCTCGTGCACGCAGCTGGACTTGATGGGGGACGGCGAGATCGGCTTCGACGATTTCACGGTGCTCAGCGCCAACTACAACGGGCAGACCGACGAGGAACTGCCGCTGGACTTCGCGTTCTTTCTGGAGTTCTCCGATCGCTACGGTGAAGTCTGCGATGGCCTGCTCAAGGCCCCGCTGCGCTACTCCTCGATGGACGAGATCCTCGCCGGACGCATCGAGACCATCTACGACGTCGTGGATCGCCAGCCGTGGTCGGACGAGGACAAGGAAGACTTCTTCATCGAAGAGGTGTCGGTGGACTCGCTGGCGATCGATCGCCCCGTGGCCATGCCGGACGGCAGCGTCCGCTTTACCGACCTGGCGACCGTGGACGACGCGTGGGCCTACGCGGTCGGGTATGGTGAGTCGCACCATGCGCTGCAGCTACGGTGGCTGGAGGCCATGGTCGAGTACCGCATGTTCCGGGCCAGCGACCCGGTGCACCAGGCCCTCGCGGAGGCGTACCTCGAGGCGGCTGCCGATCCCGACGGGGATGCCTTTCGCAGCGGCCAGGCCTGTCAGGCAACGTGCAACCTCGGCTACGCGGTGGCCGAGAACGACGTCTCCGCCAAGCGCACGACCACCTGCAACTCGACCACCGCCGACGAACCGATCTCGCTCGACTGGGCGCAGACCAACTGCGAGGCCGGCTACGGCTGGCATACCGAGGAGATCAACGGCAAGGAATGGAACATCCTGGGCCCCTACGGTCAGAACGGGGTCGACATCATCTCGACCGACTGCCACCAGAAGGTCGACGTCGCGATGCTGTGCTCGTTCGTGGGGGACTGTGACATCGAGCTGTGTGAGGCGACCGTGAGCTCCTCGGGCGTGAC
>JAHZJA010001296.1 GCA_022601155.1 Deltaproteobacteria bacterium
CTCGAGCGCGTCGATCTGCTCAGTCACCCGCATCGTACCCAGCTCGGCCGCGATACTCGCTCCCACCCTCGCGCCCACGACCAGCGCGGTCAGCAGCGGCAGGCCCAGTGCGAATAGCCGCAGCATCAGCGACACGAGGATCACGCGGCCCAGCGTGGCGCGCTGAAGGAACAGCCTGCGCAGATAGGCCCACGTCGGTCGCTCGCCCGCGCGGCCGCGGGTGAACTGCTCGGTTCGCTGCAGGACCAGCGCGACCCCGGTGAACATGTGCTCGACGCGGGCGTGCGGCACGAACCGACGACCGCGAGCGGGATCCACCAGGCGAATCCCGCTGGGTGTCCAGCGCTCGAACACCACGAAGTGGTTGAAGTCCCAGTGGAGGATGGCGCCCGGAGGCACGTGCCGTAGATCCGTCGGCTCGAGCTGGAGGCCTCGGCCCAGCATGCCGTAGCGGCCCGCCGCTTCGAGCAGATCGGCCGCACTGCTGCCGTCGCGGTCGATCCCCAGGGCGGTGCGTAGCTCGTCCAGCCGCACCGACTTGCCATGCATCTGCAGCACCATGGCCAGGCAGGCGGCGCCGCAGTCGGTCAGCTCGTGCTGGCGCACGCACGGCACCCGCCGCCGACGCTCGCGCCAGCTCAGGCGCTCGAGGGCGGGAAAGTGGGAGGGATCGGGAAGGGTGGCCATGGCGATGACGGGTTCACAGTTGGCGCAGCGCGGGGAGCAACCTGAAGACCACGGGTTCGTCACGCAGGCGTAGCTCCGCCATGCCTTGCATCCCGTCGTGGAAGCTTCGCGGCCCTTGTTCGGTGGAGAACTCGAGCGATGGCAGTGGGGCTCGCACCACGGTCAACGCCCCTTGCACGGGAAGGCTGTCGGCGATCTGTGGCCCGAGCAGTCGCTGGGCCTCGGCCGGCCCGATCACCTGATCGTCGACGGCCGCGACCGCGAGGTATTGATACGCGTACGGATAGCCGGCCAGCTCGAGCCGCAGGGTCATCCCGGTCGCCAGCTCTGGCCGCTCGTGTCCGGGCAGCAGGGCCACCACTTCGAGCGGGCGGCTGTCGTCGACCAACACCAGCACGGGCTGCCCCGCTGCGATGGGTTGGCCTGGTCGCAGCCGGACATCGGCGACGCGCCCGGCCACCGGGGCTCGGATCTCGCGGCGCTCGATCGACTCGAGGGCGGCCTCGCGCTCACGCCGAAGCCCGGCTAGCGCCTGGTGGCCGGAGACATCGTTGGGGTCGAGCATCCGCTGGCGCAGCTGGGCCGCGTAGGCTCGCTCGAGCCGTTGGAGCTGGGCCTGGGCGTCGTGGTCATCCAGCTGTGCGAGCACTTGGCCCGCCTCCACGTGCTGCCCGGGCTCCACGTGCACGGCGATCAGCGGCCCGCTCTCGGCGGCCGTGACCTCCGTGCGTCCTTGCGCTCGCACCACGGCCACTCCGTGTGCGTATCGGCCGGTGCGCGCCAGCCCCAGGCCCACGATGCAGGCGATCACCACGACCAACAGCGCCCAGAACGTCGCGCCGATCCAGCGGGGTGTCACCCGCACCACATCGCCACGACGCGATCGCTCGGCCTGCGACCGTCGTGCCTGCTGCAGCCGCCCCTGGTCGGGATCCTGGGCGATGAGCGCCTCGGCCTCCGCTCGCCACGCCAGCTGGTCGAACGACGACCCGACCGCATTGGCGAGCACGCCCGTCTTGAACAGATCAAGCGACGAGAACCCCAGTCGTCCTTCACGGCGCACCGCGACCAGCACCGCGTGGATCTCTCCGGTCCGCCCCCACACCGGGTGAAGCAGCATGGCCTCGCGCCCCGTGCCCGCGGGATCGTCCAACGGCCGGTAGTAGCCCTGGTCGGCCGCGGCGTGGGTCGTCGCCCACGCTCGCCCGTGGCGCACCACATGCGCCACCAAGCCGTGCTGTAGCGGCAGCTCGAGGTCGGGTTGCTCCTGACGCCACGCGACCCCGTGGGTCACATCGCACAGCACCACATGCGCCCGATCGGCGTCGCACAGCTCCTGGACCGCACCCCGCAGCGCCTCACAGGCTCGGCCGAGGTTGTCGTGGTAGGCCACGCGCCGCGCGAGATCGAGGGCGTGCCGAACCTCCGCGGCTTGAGCCGCCGTCTGTACCTCGGTGAGCATCGCCAAACGGACCCGGCCGTACCGGGGTAGAGACCCCAACGGCGCTGCGGATCACGTCTGGATTTGGATTTCGTGCTGTGGGGAGCCTAGAGCGTATCGGGGCGTCTGCGACGCCCGCGATTACTCCTCGAAGGGGTTGCTGAACCGTGGGTCGGTCAGGAACTCCTCGTCGGTCAGTGCCTCGAGGAATGCCACGAGATCCTCGCGGTCTTGGTCGGTCAGCGCAAAGCCACCGACGAACCCGCTCTTGTGGGGGTTGAGCGCGCCATCGCCCGCGTTGGGGCCCGCGTCGAGGAGGCGCCCACCTCGGGAGTAGATGTCGAGCACCTCTTCGAGCGTGGCCACCGAGCCGTCGTGCATATAGGGCCCGGTCACCGCGATGTTCCGCAGGGTCATCGCCCGGAACGCGCCCATGTCGTCGGCCTCGAAGGTGCTCTCGATGAGCCCTTGGTTGCCGACCGGATACGCACCATCACCGTCGACGTCGTACAGACCCGTGTTGTGGAACGACAGCGAGTCGTGAACGGTGCCCGCGTGCCGCGTGGCATCCGACAGGTTGAAGCCGTTGTGGCAGTGGTGACACTGCAATGACTCGGAGAACAACAGCTCGAGGCCTCGGAGCTGCTGCTCGTCGAGGGCCGAGGTGTCGCGCTGGTAGGTGTAGCGATCGAAGGCGGAGTTGCCCGAGATCATCGTCCGCACGAAGCAGGCGATGGCCTTGACCACGTGCTCGAACGTGTACGGGTCGTCCGCGTCTGGAAATGCATCCGCGAACAGCTGCTGGTACTGCGGATCGCTGGCCAGGCGCGCGAGGATTTCTTCCTCGTGCCCGGTCACGCCCAGCTCGGTGGGGAACTCGCCGAACAAGGGCACCAGGATCTGCTGCTCGAGGGTATCGAGGGCAGGGTTGGCCCAGGTCAGCGGGTAGCTGTAGGCCGCGTTGGTCAGCCCCATCGAGTTGCGGGCCAAGATCTCCCCCGTCGATCCCAGCGGCACGACCTCGGCATCGGCAAAGGCCCGGGACTGCTCGTGGCAGCTTCCGCACGACTGGGTCTCGTTGGCCGAAAGCCGCGTGTCGTAGAACAGGTGGCGCCCCAGCTCGACCTTGTCGGCCGTCATGGGGTTGTCCTCGGGCACCTGCGGCATGGGGAAACCCGGCGGCAGCTCCCACTCGTACGGAGCAGGCCCGTCGTCCATCCCTTCGGTGGTGGCCCCGGAGTCTTCGGTATCGAAGCTGGTGGAGCCGCCGTCGGTGGAGCCGGTCGACCCGGCCGAGGTCACGGCTGGATCCCCGGTCGACCCGGTGCTGGTGGTGGTGCCCGGATCCGCCGGGGCCATGGCGTCGTCGCCACAGCCCGGCGCCGCGATGCTCAGGCTCAGCGCGAGCCCGCCGTATCGGAGGACGTTACTCACCGGAGAAGATTGCCTGGTCGGCACACCCGTTGGCGCAGTCGCCCGTGGCCCAGTCGAGGCCGAGGTTGGGGTAGAGATCTTCGCACTCGGCCACGTCGGGCATGAACGACTGGCAGCCCGGCGGCGTCATTGCGGTGTTGGTTGTGATGTCGACGCCCGTGTAGATCGCGGCGGCGTCGAGCACGATGGTGCCCGTCACGGGGTCGAAGCCATCGATGGCGATCGCGGGGCGACCGGGGCGGCCACACTCCGCTTTCGGGGGCACCGTGGGTCCACCGTCGTTGTTGTCGCAGCCCTGGCTGCCGAGGTGGAAGTTCCAGCGGTTGTCGGGCGCGGCGTTCTCGTTTTGGATGTCGATCCTGACGAACTTGTAGCCTGCGGCCCAGTTCCAGAACATCGCCGTCGTGTTGAGCGGAGGATCGGCGGTGTCGACCGCCAGGTGGTTTTGCTCGAACGGAAGCCCCAGGTCGAAGCGCACGCCGGTATAGGTGCCGTCGGGCACGGTGCCGGACACGACGGTGTTGGTGACTGCGGTCGTACCCTCGCTGCACCCGCCGCTGCCGTCCTCGAAGTCGAGCAGGGCGCTGCCTTCGAGCTGCCACTCGCCATCGTCGGGCATCTCCAGCGGGACCTCGTTGCCGCCATCGTCGACCAACCGCACGTTGGACACGAAGAAGCGAATGTCGAGGAACTCGATGGTGGTGTCCGAGGCGCCGATGCCCGCGTAGCTCTGGCCGCAGGCCGCGTCGTCCTCGCCCACACGCACGGCGAACTGCAGATCGACATCGATGTCGGCCGGCTCGCCCGTCGTCGAATCGGCGCCCGTGGAGTCGGCGGTGGTGGGGTCTCCGCTCGAGCTGCTCGTCGCGGGCGGATCCTCGGTGGTCGGGGACCCGGTGGTCGGCGTTCCGGTACTGCCGGTGACCTCGCCCGTGGAGCCACTGCTTTGCCCACTACCCCCGTCGTCTCCGCAACCAGGAGCAACCATCATCGCGACACCCAAGCCTAGGGTGGCCCATCGAGTCTCAATCATTGCGCCAAGGGTAGTCGGCGTGCGGTGTAGGCAAAGAGTCACCGCGCCGCGCGGCAAATCGTCGCACCTGGGGCCGCGACGTGGCGTCGCAGCTCGTCGCGCACATGGATTCATCGCTGCGACTCAATGCCGCACGCGACCGTTCGCCACTAGGCGTACCGCGAGCGGTGGCGAATTGTAGGTGCATGCGAATCTGGGTTTCGGTAGTCGCTGCAACCGCGCTGGCCGCGGGGGTCGTGGGCGCGTGCACATCCGAGGCGGGCGGTGACGTCGGTGCTCCTTGCGCGGTGGACACCGACTGCAGCGGCGACCTCATCTGCGACGAGCACCAGGGTGCCGGTAGCTGCCAGGAGCCGCACGGTCACGGTGAGGACACCGAAGGCGACTCCGAGGGCGAGACGGAGCACGAGGACACCGAGCACGACCACGACAGTGGCTCGGAGACGGGGCATCACGACACCGACGACGACCACGCCGACAGCAGCTCGGGTGGGACCGGCGGCACGGGTGCTGCGACGACGACCGGCGATCCGACGACCGGCGGCGCCGTCGATGACGAGTGCGCCATGTACTGCGACTGCATGCAGACCACCTGCAGCCAGTACGACGCCTATCCGTTCGTCGACCGGGCGGGGTGCATGGACTAC
>JAHZJA010001297.1 GCA_022601155.1 Deltaproteobacteria bacterium
AGGCGTGCACCTTGGCGCGTGCGAGTGAGCGGTTCGTCTCCCTAGGCCGAGGCCAGCGCCTCGATGCGCGCGGGCACATGCTTGTGCCACGGCGTCCCGGCGAACGGGTCTCGATCCTCCGCGGCAGTCAGCTCGTTGGCGGGCACGCCCGTGACCGACCGCGCCCCCTGGGCATCGGGGTAGCCCAATCCCAACCCGTTGGGCAGCGAGACGTGCCCGGGTCGCATCATCTCGGAGACGTCGACGACGACCACCGCGCTGCCGCGCTTGGTGCTCAGCCGCACGCGATCGCCCGTCTCGATCCCGAGGTCTTGGGCATCGTGAGGGCTCATGCGCAGCGCCTCTTGGAGCTTCTTGTTGCGCCAGTCGGGGTTGCGCACGATGGTGTTGGCGGTGAGGGAGCGGCGCTCACCGGCCGAGAGCACGAAGGGGTAGTCCTTGGCTTCGGCGGGGGGCGGCTGGTCGAGAACGTCGAGCTCTTGCAGGAGCTCGGGGATGACCAGCTGGGCCCGCTTGCCCCGCACTCGCTCCAGACAGGAATTCCACTCGTCGACGGCGAACACGACCCCGGAAGGCCGCTCGAGGATGGCCTGGAACAAGGCAGCGGCGGCGACTGGGGCGGGCCCATCGAATCCGGCGCGGGCCATCGAAGGACCGTGCTGCATGGCGTACCGCATCGCTGCTCCCCACAGCACGGCGCCCTCGGCCAGGCCCTCGGGCAGTGTCGGTGCGAGCGCGCGGAACAACAGCACCGGGGCTAGACCCGCGAGCCGTGGGTTGGGCATCACCCGGGTGAAGAAGACCTGCGCGAACGCAGGGGCTCCTCGCGTGGCGGCTTCGCGCAGCGGGGCGATGTCGTCCTCCGTCACTGCCCCGAGCGCTTCGACCAGTCGCGCGTGAATCTCCGCCTCCGACAGCACGCCCGGCGGCGGCGTCAAGATCGGCTGGCGCAGATGAAAACCGTTCTCGGGGAACTCGAAGTTGAAGAACGTAGCCTCGGCTTTTTCGTACTGGGTGGAGGTGGGCAGCACGTAGTCGGCCAGCTGTGCGGTCTCGGTCATCGCGACGTCGATCACCACGAGGGTGTCGAGCGCGCCCATGGCCTCGCGGAACCGCTGACTGTCGGCCAACGAGTGGGCCGGGTTGGCGGCCTCGACGATCATCGCGCGGTACCGTGCGGGGTGATCGGCGAGGATCTCCTCGGCGATGACGTTGCACGGCACCAGGCCGCCGATGATGCGCGCGCCCACGACGGGGCTGGTGCGCTGCTTGTTGCCCCCCGAACCCCCGCCCAGGTTCACCAGCGAGGTGGGCACGTAGTGGGTGCCGGGCTTGCCCAGGTTGCCGGTCAGCAGCCACACGAGCCGATGCAGGTAGCTCACCAGGGTGGAGTTGTGGTTCATCTGAACCCCGAGGTCCTCGAACGACGCCACGCTGCCCGCCCGGGCGATCACGTCGACCGTGCGGCGCACGTCGGCCTCGTCGACCCCCGCGCGCTGGCAGTAGTCGGCGATCGAGATGCTGCCGAATCGCTCCACGATCGCGTCGACGCCCTCGGCGTGGGCGGTGAGAAACTCGTGGTCGAGGCGGTCGTCCTGCACCAACACGGCCACCATCGCGGCCAACAACCACGCATCGCCCCCGGGGCGGACGGCGAGGTGGATATCGGCCATGGCGGCGGTCTCACTTCGTCTGGGGTCGATGACGATCATCGTCCGCGCCGGGTCCTTGGCGATCGCCTTGAGCGTCACGCGGGCCCGCGGGATGGAGTGCGAGTGCCACGGGTTCTTGCCGATGAACATCGCGACCTCGCAGTGCTCGAAGTCGCCGCGGGTATAGACTCCGAGCATCTTGGCGGTGACCCACATCTCACCGGTCTTCTCTTGCGCCAGAGCATTGGACCGATACCGGGAGCCCAGGGCGCGGCGGGTGGCCGACGCGTAGGCGCCCGGCAGGTGGTTTCCCTGTCCTCCGCCGCCGTAATAGAAGATCGACTCTCCGCCGTGCTCGTCACGAACCGCGGCCAGCCGCTGTGCGATCTCGCCGATCGCCGTGTCCCAATCGATCGCCTCGAAGGTCCCGTCGGGGCGCCGGCGCATCGGTGAGGTGAGACGGTCGCGGTTATTCTGGTAGTAGTCGAGCCGATGCGCCTTCTCGCAGGCGTAGCCCCGCGACATGGGGTGCGCCTTGTCGCCGCGCAGCCGCACCAGGTGTCGGCCGTCGTCTCCGCCCAGCTGCACCTGCAGCCCGCAATTGCACTCGCAAAGGATGCACGCCGTCGGCTTCCACTGGGTCATGGCAACCAGGGTCGACAATCTGGTCTCTTCATGCAACTGTATTTTCGCAGGCTGGGGCTGCAAACGCCCCTGAACGCAGATGCGGCGGCGATTCGACGAGGAAAACTGTTCGGTAGCGAGGGCTCTCGAGGCGCTGGGTGACTGGTGGACCCTGCTCATCATTCGCGAGGCGTTCCTGGGCGCGCGTCGGTTCGCCGACTTCGAATCTGCACTCTCGATCTCGAAGAACGTGCTCACCAAGCGCCTGCGACATCTGGTGGAGCACGACGTGCTCACCACGGTCGACGCGGGTCGGTTTGGATCGCGACTGGAGTACCAGCTCACGCCGCGTGGCAAGGACCTGATGGTGCTGGTCACCGCGCTCCGACAGTGGGGGGACCGCTGGGTCTTTGGGCCGGGGCAAGAGCCCGTGCTCGTGTGTGAGCGGGGCAGCGGACGACCGGTCGGGCGGCTGCGGGTGCAAGCCGAAGATGGACGCTCGCTGGCCGCACGGGATCTCGAGCTGCGTCCGGGGCCGGGTGCCGACGAGACGACGCTGCGACGGTTCGAGGCCCTCGGCCGCGTGGACCGACGGCGGTGAGCCCCCACGCCACGCGCGGTCTGGCCACGATGCTCTCCGAGGTCGGCCGGGCGACGGTGTCGCGCGTGCGGGTTCCCGAAGGCGATGTGTCGTCCGCGCGTTCCCGCGGACATCGATGAGGGCAAACTGCCCAGCCGGACCCGTCGTCGCGATGACTCGGCGTTTGGTCGCGCTCGTGAACGGGTGTCGCTTGGCAATCCGCCCAATGCACATCGCCCATCGTGGTGCGCTGCGGCATTGCGAATCCGCGTGATAGCAGTGCATCGATGCGACGTGGGTATTGGCTCGCTTGTTTGATGGTGGTCGGCTGCGGTGCGACCCAGGAGTTCGAAACGGGAGCGCCCTTCAGCAGCGGGGCGCCTCCGCCCAGCGACGACGCGGAGGAAGGCGGGACGGCCGAGCCTCCATCCGAGCCCACCGACGGGCCGCCGACGAGCGGGGCCACGGGCGGCGATCCTCCGAGCGAGGATGAGACCGGCGACGACGGTCCGATGGGAGAGACGGGCGAGCCCGGCGACCCCAACTGCTACACCGAGCCGCTCAACCCAGGCGCAGACATCAGCGACATCGTCGACAACTACGGCGGTGCGGGCTGGAAGGACGACCTCATCGAGGCGATGGGACGTCGGTGGCCCGCGGGCGCGTGGCTACTGCAGGAACAGTACAACGACAGCTACTTCGGGCAGTTCTCCGACCCGTACTCCTGGACCGGGATGGTGGGCTGGCTCGACACCTTGGTGCACGAGGAGACCCATCTGTTCAACGCCTACCACGCGATCGACGTGGGCCAGAATCATGCGCTGTACTTCAACGAGGACCTCATCCTCTACCTGCCGCCCGATCAGGGATTCCCTCGCGCGGAGATCTACGGCCACCTCATCCCCGAGGCCCAGGCGGGGATCTATGCGCCGACCTACCTCACCGGTCAGCAGGGGCAGCGCGCCTTCAACCCGCTGCTCGACGAGACCCTCGCGTACATCAACGAGGTCCCGGGGCTGTCGGTCTTCGGCGAGTACTACCAAGGTGGCGTGTCGCTTCGCGACGGTGCCGCCGCGTTCTTGTACTTCATCGAGGTCTACCTTCGCGTGGCCCGCACCGATCACCCCGAGTTCTACGCCTGGGCACAATCGCAGGCCGTCTACGTAGAAGCCGTGCGTACGGCGTGGCTGCGGACACACTTTTTTTACGAGGAGGTCGCGGACATGTACCCGGGCCTCGGGATCAGCGACGACATCTATCGCGCTGCAGCCACGACGCCGGAGAATCTCGCGGAGATCGAGATGTTCATCGGCGAGCCGGTGGACGCGTCCAGCTGTCTGCCGTGATCGGGGCGGCGCCGGGCATCGGCTCGCGCTATGGTGCGTGCGTCGGGGTTGGCCTCGTCATGGAGCACGTGCGTGGGCACACAACATGGATTGATCGCAGTTGGTTTCGCCTTGCTGACCGTTGGTTGTTACGACGGCAGCGGCCAAGGTAGCGGCGACGGCAGCGGAACCGAGAACGGTTCGAGCGACGACGGAACCTCGCTTGGCACCGTGGGCGGCACTGGGCCTGGTGGCTCGGGTTCGGGTGATGGCACCGCCACCGACGATTGCCCTGGTGGCTGCTGCGACCCCAGCGACGCCGACGGCGACGGGGTGCCCGACTGCGAGGACATCTGTCCCGACGACGCCGATGCCGATCAAGCCGACATCGATGGCGACGGCGTGGGCGATGCCTGCGACATCTGTGTGGCCGACGCCAACCCCGACCAGGCCGACTCCGACGGTGATGGGCTCGGTGATGCGTGCGACGTGTGCCCCGGAGCCTCCAACCCCGATCAGGCCGACTCCGACGGCGACGGGGCCGGGGACGCCTGTGACAACTGTGCCGACATCCCCAACGCCGACCAGCTCGACGACGACAGCGACGGCGTTGGCAATGGCTGCGCGTGCGGGCCGACTGTCCAGCCCTGTGTGGGCGGGACCGCCGGTGGCTTTGCGTGCGACGACGTGGAGTTCATCGCCCAGTTCACCCCCCAGTCGCTCGGCGTCGACTACATCTCCGATATGTGGGGATGGACCGACCCGAGCTCGGGCCGAGAGTTCGCGCTGGTCGGTGCGACCACGGGCACGATCTTCATCGAGGTGACCCACGCGTACTGCCCCGAGATCCTCGGATTCTTGCCCGGCACCACCGAGTGGGGCTCGCTGCGTGACATCAAGGTCTACGACCACTACGCGTACATCGTCTCCGAGTCGCAGGGGCACGGCCTCCAGGTGTTCGACCTCGAGGATCTCCTGAACGTTCAGGCGCCGCCGGTCACGTTCGAGGGCGCGGGGTGGCACACGGGCTTCGGGCGCGCCCACAACGTCGTGGTCAACACCGCGTCGGGCTACGCGTACGGCGTGGCGGTGGGTGAGTGCGCGGGTGGCTTGTACATCGCCGACCTGTCCGATCCGGTCAATCCCAGCTACGAGGAGTGCTACTACCCGCCGGGCAACTCGTTCCACGACGCCGAGTGCCTGCTGTACGAAGGCCCCGACACCGACCACCAGGGTCGAGACATCTGCGTGACCTCCAACGGGTTCTCGGGCTCGATCTCGGTGGCCGACGTCACCGATCCCCAGGCCATCGAGACGCTGTCGGTCACGCCCTATCCGGGTGCCGTCTACACCCACCAGTCGTGGTTCACCGAGGACCAGACGTACATGCTCGTCAACGACGAGATCGACGAGCTCAACAACAACACCAACACCCGGACCTTCATCTGGGACATGTCGGATCTCGACAACCCGCAGCACATCGGCACCTGGGAGTCCGAGCTCGGCGCGTCCGACCACAACCTGTACATCCGGGGCAACTACGCCTACCTCGCCAACTACCGCGCGGGGATGGTGGTGCTCGACCTGACCGACGTGGCGCAAGGCGAGGCCACGACCGCCGGCTTCTTCGACACCTATCCGCTCAACGACGGAAACGGGCTCGAGGGGGCATTCACGGCCTACCCGTATTTCTCCAACGGAGTCGTCGCCGTCAGCGATCTGCAGGGCGGTTTGTTCCTGCTCCGGCACGCACCTTGAGATCTCTTCAACCCGAATCACCGCGCGAGGGATAGGGTCCTCGCGCGGATGGGTACCGATACCGAGCCAGCGGGTGATGCCGATCGCGGTGCCTGCCACAACTGCGGGATGTCGCCCGTCGGTCGCTATTGCTCGGCCTGTGGGCAGAAGCATCGGGCCGCGCGTGTCTCCTCATGGACCCTCCTGGGCGAGGCGCTGAGCGAGACGTTCTCCATCGACTCTCGCATCGGTCGGACCGTCGTTCCATTCCTGTTTCGGCCCGGCTTGCTCGCCGTCGAGTACAACGCCGGGCGTCGGGTGCACTACAGCGCGCCCTTGCGGCTGTTGTTGCTGGGGATCGTGCTGTTTCTGAGCACGACGTTGGTGTCGATCGCGGCCAACGAGTCCGGCGTGGCCACGCCCACGGTTCAGCAAGAGGACCCCGCCTTCCGGGTCGATCTGACCGACCTGCTGAGCGGAGAGGTCGCCGCGCTCTCACCCGACGACGACGGGCTGCGGGCCCGCATCGTTCGCCATGTGGACGGACGGTTCCAGGAGCTGGCTGGCCTGCCACCGCGGGAGGCGTCACGGCGGATCCGCGATGCCCTGATCGACCAGCTACCCAAGGTCGCGTTCTTCATCATTCCGTTCATCGCCGCGCTCTTGAAGCTACTGTACGTGCGGAGGGAGACCTTCTTCGTGGAGCACCTGGTGTTCGCCACGCACTATGTGGCGTTCTCGCTCACGGTGTTCGCGGTGCAGAGCCTGTTGCCGCTGCCGGGGATCGCGTTCATTGCACTGGTGGTCTACTTGGTCGCCGGGATTGGGCGCGTGTTTGAGCAGGGGTGGGGGGGGACCTTGCTCAAGTCCTCGGTGATGTTCGCGGCAATGGTGACGGCCGTGACGCTGCTGTCGGGGGTCGCGATCCTCCTGGGCGTGTTGATCGGGTAGCGGCGCTCGACGACGCGGCGCAAGCGTGGGCCGGCAATCGTGGCGGGGCGGGTCGAGTGCGGTAGCGAACCGCGCACGGGTGCACGCCGCCGAGCCTGCTATGCTACGAGCCGACTTCCCCGTGACAGCTGGGATGCCCATGCGCCGCGCCATCAGCCGATCCTCGCGTCTCACCGTCACGGTGGGGGTCGTGGCTGTGGGCTTGGTGGCCTCGGTGCTGTCTCCGTCGACGGCGGTCGCGGTCGACGGCCAGCGCTTGCGTACGCCCGTGCTGTGGTCCGACGACCCGTGCATGCAGGTGTTCGATCGCTCGGCCGACCCGGTGCTGAACATCCCCTACGGCATTCCGTTCGAGGACATCGACGTCACCGACGACGAAGTTGCCGACGGCCGACGCCACCAGTTCTTCGCGATGTGTCGGGACCACGGCCCCGATGAAGAACTGCCGATCTGGATAAGCGAAGCCGATGTCGCGGCCGCCGAGGCGCTCGAGCTGGTCGATCTCGGCACGGTCACGGGCGACCAGATCCTCGACCTCGATCCGGCCTGGACCGGCTGCGCCTCGCGGGTCAACGCCGACGCTGACCGAAGGCCCATTACCTTCGCGATGGCCGAGGCGGGCATCGACTGGGACACGGCCGGGCTCGACGTCGGCGCCTACGTCATCCAGGGGTTCACCCACGATCCCGCGTTCAGCCAGTGGTGGCCACGCCCCGGGGTGATCAAGGTCGTCGACGATCCCGACCTGGCCGCCAGCCCACCCGCCGCCGCCGTGCTCAACGGCGAAGAGGTCGTCGAGATCACCGAACCCGTGACCATCGAGGGCTGCGTCAGCGCGATGGAGGGCTCCACGCTCACCGCGTCGTGGGCTCAGGTGGGGGCGGGCGACGCCTGGCAGCCGTTCTTGGAGGACGAGCCGGTCGCGGGCGAGAGCTTTGCGATCGACATGCTGCTGTCGCCACGGATGGCGGGGCAGTCGGTCCGCGTGCGCGTCGAGGTGGCAGATCCCATGGGTCGGGCCTACACCGCGTTCATGCACGAGCGGGTGATCACCTTGCCGGGGCAAGGCCCGGGCGACAGTGGCTGCGTGCCACAGGACGGCTGCGACACCACCTCGGGTGGCTCGGGAACGGGCGACACCGGGGCGCTCGATGGCACGGGGTCCAACGCAGGGTCCGGCGGCTCGGGTGGATCGGGGGCAGGCACCGACGCGGGAGCCACGGGAGCTTCGTCCCCCGCTGCCGACGGTGGGGCGGCCGAGGGCTGTGGCTGTCGTACGCGCCCGCGATCGGGTGCCGACGCGGCGTGGCTGCTGTTGCTGCTGGCCGCCGTCCGTAGGCGGCGAGGCTGAGCCCCGCCGCCCGCGACCGCGACGCTCAAAGGCCGGCGATGCCCCCGCCCTGCGGCTGCGTGGGGTTTTCGTAGTCATCGGGATATCCATCGCCGTCCATGTCGGGGTCGTCGTGGTTGGGCAGGCCGTCGCCGTCTTGGTCTTCCTGGTCGTCGGGCACGCCATCCCAGTCGTCATCCTGATCTTGGCTGTCGGGGATGCCGTCGCCGTCGGAGTCCTCGTGGATGTCGGGGATGCCGTCGCCGTCGTCGTCGTCGTCCCACTGGTTGGGAATGCCGTCGCCGTCCCAGTCTTCCTGGCTGTCGGGGATGCCGTCGCCGTCCTGGTCGTTGTCCCACTGGTCGGGGATGCCGTCGCCGTCGGAGTCTTCGTTCCCGTCGGGCGTGCCGTCGTTGTCGTCGTCGGGGTCGAAGCCGTCGGGGATGCCGTCGCCGTCGGAGTCCTCGAAGTCGTCGTGGATTCCGTCTCCGTCGTCGTCGGTGTCTTGGTCGTTGGGAATGCCGTCGCCGTCGTCGTCTTCGTCACCGTCGTGAATGCCGTCGCCGTCGTCGTCGGTGTCTTGATCGTTGGGAATGCCGTCACCGTCGTCGTCTTCGTCCCCGTTGGGGATGCCGTCGCCGTC
This sequence comes from Deltaproteobacteria bacterium, assembly GCA_022601155.1. Taxonomy (GTDB): domain Bacteria; phylum Myxococcota_A; class Polyangia; order Nannocystales; family Nannocystaceae; genus Paraliomyxa. The sequence goes on from JAHZJA010001297.1 coordinate 8,843, forward strand.
GATGTCTTCGTCTACGTCGGGGGTTCCGTCACCGTCGGCGTCGGGATCGTCTTCGTTGGGAATGCCGTCACCATCTGCGTCGGGATCGTCTTCGTTGGGGATGCCGTCGCCGTCGATGTCGTCGTCGTGACTGTTGGGCATCCCGTCGCCGTCTTCGTCCTCCTCGCCGTCGGGAATCCCGTCGCCATCATCGTCACTGTTGTCATCGTCGTGCTCGTTGGGAATGCCGTCCCCGTCCGCATCGGTGTCGCCGTGGGGGAGGTCATCGAGGATGTTGCCCAGGTCCCCGATGTCGATCGGTATGGGTGCGGTGTCGGGGATGTAGCTGCGGTCGAAGTCGGCGTCGGGCGAGCCGACTTCGGCGCAGCCGTTGGCCAGCAGCACGGGAACGATCGCGACCGCGCTGACCCACCCCCAAAAACGCGTGCGGCGAGGGGCTGACGGGCGTGCGGAGTCGAGCTCGGCGTTGGGGGTCGGTCGGCGTTCGGCCATGTCCTTTGGTTGCCACCAGCGGCGGATATGGATGCATCCGGTGGCGAGGGGCCTCGCTTTGTGCGCGAAGCACTGCGCTTTGCGCGCGAGCATGTCGCGTTTTCGCTCAAAACCTTGCACAGCATCAGGGGCACCTTGTACAGGGCGAGCGTTGAGCGCATTGCCTCTGTCGATGCCTGTGGCCCCCAAGCTGCGAAGTTTGCGTTTCTGAGGCCAAAAATCTTTTGACAAACATTAGACAAGGTTCATAGTGGGATTCGAGACGACGTCGGCAGTGATGTCGTCTCGCGTCCCACCTCGCGGTGGGGCCCGATGGAGGTCGTGCGCGCGTCGGCGTGCCGCGACGTGTTTGCCAACCGAATCCGGTCTCGTTCGCCCGTGGTGTTCACGGCGACGGGAGGCCGACAGGAGAGCCGTATCATGAAAATTCGTACCGTCATTGCCCTTGGTCTTTGCTGCTTCACCTTGCCCGCCCTCGGTGGCTGCTTCGATGCGGGCGCCAGTGCGGAGGCAAACGAGGACGAAGCCGAGTCCGAGGGGACGGGCGACAGCGATGGTGTCGACGCCGACAGCGACGACGATGACGACGGCGAGCCGATGATCCCGGCCGGGCAGGCCCGGCTTCGCGTGGTGCACTCTTCGCCCGACGCAGGGCCCGTCGATGTCTACGTGGCCGGGACCGAGACCCCGGCCATCGCCAACCTCGCGTACGGAGAGTCCACGGAGTACCTCGACCTCGACGAGGGCGACTATGCGTTCGAGGTTCGCAGGGCTGGCGCTTCTCCTTTTGGCGAGCCCGTGTTCGCCACCGAGCCGCTGACCCTGTCGGAGGGGGCCACGGTCACCGCGCTGGCGGCAGGGAGCGTGGAGGCGACCGATCCTGCCGCGGCCTTCCGGGTGCTGCCTCTGGTCGAGGACTTCACGGACTCCGAGCCCGGCCACGCGCGCATCCGCGTGATTCATGCGGGGGCCGACGCGCCCGCCGTGGATCTCGATCTGGGAGACGACGACTCGATCGAGCTGGCCGGGCTCGCTCGCTTCGCCGACTCGGGGGAGGCCGGGATCTCGGTGCCCGCAGGCGAGTCGCTCCAGGTGGGCGTGATCGCGGATGGCGAGCGCGTGACGGCCTTCACTACCCCCGCGTTGCCCGAGGGCGCGCAGCTGTTGGTCATCGCCACGGGACTGCTGGGCCGCTTGCCCCGCGAAGCCGATGGATTCTCGCTGCTGGCCGTGTTCCCCGAGGCACCGTATGGGTTCATTCGGCAAAACCCCATCGTCTACACCCTTCACGCGAGCCCCGATGGCCCCGAGGTCGATGTCTGTGCGGGCAACGAAGCGTGGGCCAATCACATCACGTTCGGCACCCTGGAAGGTCGGCAGGTGCGACCGGGCGCCTACACCCTCGACATCTACACGGCGCCCAGCGGCTGTGCAGGGGCCGCGGTGGTCAGCGATGACACACCGGAGCTGGAGGCGGGTGAGCGCTACATGGTGGTCGCCACCGGGGAGGTCGAAGACGGCAGTGACGAGCCTCCGCTGCAGCTGGTCACGTACCGCGAGCGATTCTCGCTCGACGCGGGCGACGACGCCGTCCTTCGGCTGGTCCATGCTGCATCGGCGCCGGAGGTCGATGTGGGAGTGGTGACCGATGACGTGATCGCCGAGGGCAACCTGCTGGCCCAAGGCCTCAAGTGGCCGGAGCAGAGCGAGGAGATCGAGGTCACGCCGCTGACGTATCCGGTCGGGGTGGCGGCCGCGGGCACCGAGCATCCGCTGGCCACGTTCCACATCCCGGCCGAGGTTGGCGCGCGTACCTTCGTGGTGGCGGCGGGTGATCTCAGCCCGGAGGGCCAAGAGGTTCCCTTCCGCCTGCTGGGCGTCGACACGACCCGCGAGCCGTGGACCGTGGCGACGATTGCCGACTGAGTCGGGGCGAGGTGAGGGCCCAGGTGCCCTGGACATGCGGCGTCCGGAGCTCTCCGTCAGGGAGGCCTCGGGCGCCGCTGGTCGTTGGTGGCCCGCGGCCGTCGTTGCGACTACGCGCGGCGAATGACCTGCGTCAGGTCGACGGCCAACATCCCGTCGGTCTGGCGCGACGCGTCGCCCGGGGCGGGCCGCTCGTCGGCGCTCGTGTAGTCCTCGGGGCGGCAGGTCAGCACCACCACCTGCACCCGGTCCGACACCTCGCGCAAGACCTCCCGAAACCAGGCCACGCGGCTCGGATCGGTCTGGACGAGGTGGTCGTCGAGAACCAGCGCGGTGCCCAGCTGCTCGGCGATGGCCAGCCGCAGGATCGTGGCCAGCTGCTCCTGAACCCCCTCGGACAGGCGGGTGACATCACGCAGATCGCCAGCGACCTCCAGTCCCTGTGCCTGTAGATCGCGACCGAGGGACAGGGCCCCGTAGCGTCCCTCGGTCAGCGCGGCAAAGCGATCGTGTACGGGCTCGCCCAGCACCTCGCCCAGATGGCGACCCTCGGCGGTCTCGGCCTCGCGCAGGGTCTCGGTGAGCATTCGCCAGGCCTCGTAGTCGAGCTCTAGATCGCGCTCGGCTTGCTTGGCGGTCTCGAGTGCGTGATCGATGCGGCCGGCCTCTTCTCGGGCGACCGCCCCTCCCACGTGCTTGAGTGCACCGCGCTGTTGGTCGAGCTCGGCCCCCACCTCGCGGACCCGCTGCTGCCGTCCGTTGCGCTCGGTCTCGGCCTGCTCCAGCGCCTCCGCGGTCACGACCACCGTGGGCTCGGCGATGGAGTCGAGCGCCTCGACCCGCTCGGTCAACGCTTGCTCGAGGGCGCTCTCATCGATGTCGCGCGCCTGCGCTTCGAGCTGGGCCAGGCGCCCCTCGGCTTGGGCGAGCTTCTCGCGGCGTTCATCGAGGGCGGCGGTCGCTGCGGCCGCGGCCACGCGCGCGCGGTCGACCTCGGTGCGGGCCTCGACCACCGCCGCGTCGGCCTCGGCCCGCAGCCGGGCCTGGGCCTCGTCCAGGGCGGCGACCTGCTCGCTCACCGTCTCCTGTTCGCCTTCGATGGCCGAGCGTCGATCGAACGCTGCCTCGGCCACGGAGACGGGGTCGCCGGGCAGCTTGGCTGTGGCTTCGGTCAGGGCGGCGGCGAGCCGGTCGTGCTCGCTGGCGCGGACCTGCAGCTCGCTGGCCAGGCTCTGGGTTCGGGCTCGGGCTTGGGCGTGACGATGCTGGGCTTCTTGTCCTCGGGCCTCGGCCGAGGTGCGCCGCTGGTCGAGTGTGGTCTCGTCGTAGTCGGCCGTGCGTTCTTCGAGGGCCTGGCGGTCGACGCTGGCCAGTGCCTTTGCGTTGGCGTCCATCGTGCTTCGCAGCGCGGGAAGCTCGGCCGCGCGCTCGCTGTGAATCTCGGCCTCGCGCCGCATCGCGGTGGCCTCGGCGCGCCAGCGCTCGGCCTGGTGGCGCTCGTCGTCCGCTTGCTCGATGCGCTGCCGCAGCCCGGCCAGGTCGGCAGCGTCCAGGCGCTCCAGCGCGGGGGCGACCTCGTCGGCCCAGCGCTGCTCGACCGCCTGGTGGGCGGCCCGCGACCGCGCATCGCCGCCGACGATGGCGAGCTCGATCTCGTCGCCGATGCGCACCGCAATCGTCCGCTGGGCGTCGACGGTGGCTCCGGCTTCCACGGAGCGAGGCTCCGCGTCGTCGGCCCCCGCCGCGATCGTGCGGGCGTCGTCGCGCTGCACGACCAACGACAGCCCCACCTCCAGCCGCGCACGCATCACCCGGCGTTCCTCGGCGAGGGCACGCCACTGCTCCACGGTCTCCGCTGCGGGCAGCGCAGTGGCGGCGAGCCGGTTGTCCACAGCCTGGGCCCGTGTCGTCGAGTCTTGGGCCTTGGCCAGCAGTCGCTCGGCCTCGGCCTCCGACGTCTCGGCCCGCTGCACGCGGGCGCGTGCTTGCTGCCATCGGCGCAGATCGAGCGCGCTCTCGTACAGCCTGCGCTCGGCCTCGGCCTCCCGTCGTGCGGCCTCGGCTTCGTTCGTGCTGCGCTCGGCGGCGCGTCGGTCCTGCTCCAGGGCCTCACGGCGCTGCTGGAGGGTCTCGACCTCGGTGGCCATCGCCTGCACCTTCTCGGCGTGGAGCAGCTGGGCATGGGCCTCGGCGTACTTGCTGGCGAGCTCCAGTCGGCGGGTCTCGAGCGCCTGTCGGGCGAGCCGTGATTGCGCATCACCCCCTTGCTCGATCGCAGAGGCGGCAGCTTCGGCGGCCGCGAGAGCGGAGGTCGTTCGTTGCTCGGCCTCCGTTGCGCGAGACTGTGCGGCCTCGGCCGCCGGGCGTCCTTCGAGATGGCGCTGCGCGGCTTCCTGCCAACGTCGGCGCTCGGCCAGCACCTGCCGTCCCTGC
>JAHZJA010001298.1 GCA_022601155.1 Deltaproteobacteria bacterium
ATCGGGTGTCCGCCACCGCCCCCCGAGGATCAGCAAGGCTGTCTGTGTTCGGCTGGCGACAACCGGGGCGGGTGGCTGACCATCCCGCTGTTCGGGTTGCTCTTCGCCTGGACGCGCCGTCGCGCCTGACCACGACGCTGGGCAAGCCCTCCACCACGAACGACAACGGCCGAGCGGGGGCGCTTGTCCAGCTCCGGCAGCGAGGTGCAGCTCACCTTCGTGGGTGAACCGCACGCCATGGACTTCCATGTCGACGACGACATCGCCACCCCGATCACCTCCCCGTGGATGCTCCGTTGCGACGAGCTCCCCGGCAGCTGACCGCACACGTGCGATCCCGGAGGATCCATGCACGTGCGCCGAGGACCGGCTCGAGTTTGCCGCCGCCCGTCGCACATGGCACGACGGCGACCACCATGTCACCGCCGCCGGGGGGCCTGCTGATCGACCTGGGCGACAACGTGCGACGGATGGCTGCGCACGGCTCCGCTGCCCAACGTCATGGCCAGGCCCTTGCAGGCACCGCGACCCGCCGATGCTGCGAGGTCCGAACCTGCTGGCGATGCGTCGCGATCCGGCTCTCGACCTCGACCGCTTGTTCGTGTTGGCTCCGGTGAGAGTTCGTTTATGGGTCTTGGGAAGAAATTCGAGAACCTACGTGGGGGCGATCATCGCGCCCGCGGTACTCTACGGTGGACTCATGGGCAGACGTCGACGGCAACGAGGGTGGAGTATGACAACGCTGCTGGTGGCGCTGGCGGTCGGGTGCTCGGAGGAGGGCTCGACCGGTGGTGACGTCGGGGTCGTCGACGATGGGATGAACGACGACGGGGCGGACGACGGCGGGATGGACGACGACGGCTCGACCTCGGTCCCCGACACCGACTACTGCCGTGGCGTCGCGGACTGGACGATGGAGGAGGCGGCGTTCGAGCGCGCCGTGTTGGATCTGGTCAACCAGGCCCGCGCCAGCGGGGCCAACTGCGGCGGCATGGAGTTCGGCCCGACCACCCCGCTGTCGATGGAGAGCCGGCTTCGCTGCGCCGCCCGGGTGCACAGCCTCGACATGGCGACCCGCGGGTTCTTCGACCACCAAAACCCCCAGGGGCAGTCGCCGTTCGATCGCATGGAAGAGGCGGGCTACGAGTACCGAGCCGCGGGCGAGAACATCGCGGCGGGACAGTCCAGCCCCGAGCCGGTCGTCGCCGGGTGGCTGGATAGCCCGGGCCACTGCAGCAACATCATGAATCCGGACTTCGCCGATCTCGGCGTCGGCTATGCGCCCGGCGGAACGGAAGCCCCGTTCCCACACTACTGGACGCAGGTGTTCGGCACGGCGCTGTAGGCCACGTGCCCGCGGCGAGAGTCACTCACTGGACAGCCGAGCACGGCGAGCAGTGAACGGCGCGGCGGCCCGCGGCGAGGAGGTGCGAGCGGCTCGCCGTGGGGCAGACGGACGACCCCACGGTGGAGGCCGATCGAGTGCTTGACGACGAAGACGGCGCAGGATCGAGGCGATGTGCCCCCGGGCCGTCTCATCGGCGGCTCGACCAACACCAACCCGTCATCGCTCCTCCTGCCGCCGTCGCAACAGGGTAGTGTGCACTTCCATGAGCGACGAGCAGCTTGACCCCGAGCAGGTCATCGAGTTTTGGTTCGGCTCCATCGCCGACGATGGCGCTTGCCAGCCTGCGTTCATCAAGCGCTGGTGGGCCAAGGACGCCGTGTTTGATCGCGAAGTGTCGACGCGCTTTGCACAGTCCATTGCCGACGCGGAAGCCGGGAGACTGAACGCGTTCAAACAGAGCCCGGAGGGATGCCTCGCTCTGATCTTGCTCTGCGATCAGATGACCCGCAACAGTCGGCGCAATCAGCCGGAGATGTACTCGGCAGACCCCTTCGCCCAACAGACGGTGCGTCACGCCCTCGAGCAACAGTTCGATCGAGAGCTGCGAACCATGCAGCGCTACTTCCTGCTGATGCCGCTGATGCACGCGGAGTCACGCGAACTGCAAAAGGAGGGCGTCGCACGCTTCGACCAGCTGGTGCGCGACGCTGAACCAGGCGCCCTGGAGGCGGCCAGAGGTGCCGCCGACTACATGCGCAAGCACGAGGTCATTGTGGCTCGCTTCGGCCGCTTTCCTCACCGCAATGAAATTCTGGGGCGACAGAGCACACCGGAAGAGATCGCTTTCCTCCAGGAACCAGGTTCGAGCTTCTGATCGGGGGCCCACCCGAGTGACCGATCCTCCCGTCGGGCGGCTCGATGGGGCGATCATGCCGAGGCGGGAGCGTTGTGGCGTCCAACGACACCACGGGCCCACGGCGAGGCGGGTTGTTCGTCGCCCGCGGGCCGGGCGTACGCGCGGGATCGGGCCAGCGTGCCAGCGGCTCGCGACTCGGAGTCTCGCACCGCTCGGAACGTCTGCTCATCGAGCACGACGTAGACGTGATTGAGTGGAACCTGCGGCATCGGGTCGGGTGATGCCTCCGATGATTGGGCCGCCGACTCGGGAGATGCTGTCCGAGCGGCAACGGAGCAAGCCGCAAGCAGCAACCCGGCGGCGAGTACGAGCCAGCGGTTGTTCAGGAAGTCGAGCGTCATCGGGTGGGTACTCACGCCAACGCCCGCAGCCGGTCTGCGGCCATGCGAGCTCCCGATACGTTGCGTGCGGCGGGCCCGAGCACCAGCTCGGCACCAGGCCCGGTGACGCCCAGGCCGGGGGCCCACTGCAAGTGAGCGTCGAGCACGGGAGCGCCACAGGGGGCCCGGGGTAGCTCCAGGGCCAGGGCCGCCGCCTCGAGCCAGGCGGGCACAGGGCGTCTGCGGTCGAAGCCGGTCGCCAGCAGCACGCGATCGACCCGCAAGCCTTGGCCGCTGCGCAAGCGTAGATCGAGGCGGCAATCGAGCGGGTGCATCCAGGCGGCGGCCACTTCCGCGTGGTGCCATGACAGCACGCCGCGGGCCATCGCGCGCCGGATCCGTCTCCACTCCTGCGGCGGGATCGTGCCGCCGCCTCGGGCCCGGTCGATCATCCGCCGACGCTCGCGCAGGCAAGGCTGCCGCTGGAATCCCGCCAGGTAGCGCGGCCCAAGCCAGCCCGGGTCGGTGTCGAACTGGCGGGTACGGGGTGCGCGACGGGCCAGCACCTGCACCCCGCCCGTGCGCCCCGGCTGCGCGGCCAGGGCCAGCGCGAGCTGGGCCGCAGAGATCGCCCCGCCGACGATCGCGACGTCGTCGGTGGTCGCCACGTCGTCGCGTGAAAACCCGGGGTCGAGCACGTGTTCGATCCGGCCCGGAGCGTCGAGGTCCTGCGCCCAGCTCGGCCAGGCCAGGCCGTGCGTGGAGCCCAGGGCCAGCACCACTCGGCGCGATCGCAGCTCACCCGCGTCGGTGTGCACGCACCAGCCCTCGCCCGCCCGCCGTAGATCGGTGGCGGTGCCTTGCAGCCGCAGCTCCTCTAGATCGTGCGCATCGATGACCCACCGGCAGTGGGAGTCGAACACATCGACGCGCGGGCGGTGGTACGGCTCGACGAAGTCCCGCGGCGAGACCTGGGTGGCGTCCGCGAACTTGCGCATCGAAAACGATGGCACGTCGATGTGGTGGACCGACGGCGAACGCATGTAGCGCATGCCCACGCTCCTCGCGCAGTGCTGCCACTGCGCGAGCGGCTGCGGGTGGGGGTCGAGCACGCGCAGCCGCGACCGCGCGACGCGTTGTGTGGCCAGGAGGAAGCGGCTCAGGAGCGTGCCGTGGACTCCGCCGCCAAGGATCAACCAGTCGAGGTCGAGCGTCGCCATACGGGGCTTCTTTTCTTGCAATTTAGTTGCAGATGCAATGTAATTGTTTCGGATGGACCCCGGCGCGTCGAGTGCTCGGTCTTGGCAGCTCCGCCCTCGGCGTCTTCAACGGCAAGACGATCCGCCGCACGTACGACAACGGGCCGGTCGTTCACCAACGTCTTCGATGGCTCGGTCCGGGTCCCCAAGGTCGACGATCGAGGAACCCTCCGGGAGACCGTGGATATCCGCAGACCTTCGATGCACGCCGATTTCATCGCGTGGGCAGAAGAACGGACGGGCCCGATCACGCAGCTGACGAACGCATCGGCGCTCGTACCCCGTGCTAGCGTCTGAGCGTGACGCAAGCCCGCCCCATCCTCCGCGACGCACCGAGGCATGGTGGATGGCCGGTCACGGCGGCCCGGTGGACCTACAGCGATGTCGGAACGCCGAACCGCGCGCCCGTCACCCACGGCCACGCCTCCCTCGCGTTCCAGACGGGCGGCCACTCTCGCGTGGAGCAGAACGGGGAATGGACCGTCCGCGCCGGGGACGTCCTGATCGTGCCCGCGGGGCAGCGTCACCGAACGCTGGAGAGCCGACGCCCGGAGTTGTGGGGCGTGGCGCTGGACGTGCCCTGCTTCGCGAGCCAGGGCGCTCGGCCCCTCCTCGAGCCCTTCGAGAGGGTGCGCGATGGTGCGTCCGCGGTGGTCCGCATCCCGACCGAGCGCCATGCGTTCCTCGAAGATCTCTTTCGGGAGCTGGAGCAGACGGGACGCGGCCCCCGAGGTTCGGGCGAGGTCCACGAGGCCGTCCAACGGAGCCTGCTGACGCTGATCCTCCACGAGGTCGAGCGAGCGACCCACGACCGTCGAGACCGTACGACCGCGAGCGGTGGTGGGGTCGTGGTCGAGAGCCTTCGCTTCATCGAGCGCAACTGCCTACGTCCGTTGACGCTCCAGGACGTTGCGGCCGCGGTCGGACGTACCCCGACCTATGTGACCAGCGCACTGACGAAGGCGACGGGGCGCAGCGCGGTCCAGTGGATCGTGGGTGGACGGATGGCCGAGGCGCGCCGAAGGCTGCTTCACGCCGACGAGCAGATCGACATCATCGCCGAGCGCGTCGGCTATGCCGATGCGACGCACTTCATTCGCATGTTTCGCCGGGCCCATGGCGCGACGCCTGCGGCGTGGAGAGCCGCCAACCGACTCACGTAGGCTTGCTCGCCCACGCGCAGAACGACATGTCACCGACGTACGCGGACCCTGTCTTCCGCAGCTCCTCGGCGAGGCGTGCATCTAAGGTCTCGACGTCGATCTCCTGTTCCGACGCGACGCCATGCGCGACGATCCTCGGAAGGACGGCCCGCACGATCTTCGCCGTGTGGTGGCGGCGCCCGGCGACCTGAACGATGGCCTCGGCGCACAGGCCCCCGAGTTGGAGCCCCACGGCTTCGAGCGCGATCGGAAGCTCGAAGCCCATCGACGCCGTCGCTCCCTCGCGCTCCACGGTCTGCCACATCCACCGGCTCACCTGCTCGTGCAGCGGATGCGCCGTCGTCGACGCCGGGGTCATCGTGCCGTCGATCTCCTGGAATGCGACGACGCCCCCCGGCCGGAGGACATCGACGAGCGAGCGGAGCACCGCGACGCGATCGGGTTGGTACATCAGGACGCGCCGGCCGACGACGGCATCGTAGGGCTGCCACGCGACCGGGGGCGCCATGAGATCGGCGGCCACGAATTCCACGTTCGCGATCGCCTGATCGGCCGCCCGCGTTCGCGCCCGGACCAGCGCCCGCTCGTTGCGGTCGATTCCCACAACCAAGCCCTCGTCGCCGACCAGCGATGCCGCCAGGCACGTCACGTCACCCGTCCCGCACCCCACGTCCAGCACACGCATTCCCGCACCGACTCCGGCATCACGAAGGAGTCGCTCGGTCATCTCTACGCCACGGTCTTCGGTCATTGCTGCCCCTGGTCGACCCTGATGGTGAGTCGCTCGGTGACGTCCTAGCGCAGCGGATCCCGCGTCGACAGAGCGTGGATTGCGACCCGATCGGCGAGGTCTTCGATCGGACCACCCAACCGCGTCGAACTCGTGGGATGCACGCTCGATCAGGGCGATCCATCGTCGTCGGCGTCGATGCCACCGGGGCGGGATCTTTGACCGCGAGTGTGGAGTGGCCCGAGCCTACTCAACCCGCCGTGCTGAGCTCGGGGTCTGTCGACGCACTCGAGGGGCTGGCTCTTCGGTGGACAGGCCTTGCACTCACGGCCGGTCGGCGCTGTAGAGGCTCGCGACCTCGGCCGACGAGAATGTGGGCGTGAACAACTCGAGCTGGTCGGTCGTGCTGCGGAAATTTCCAGCTCGCCGAAGCCACGCCAGCATCGTCCGCCGTCACGTCGGCATTGGTGCGGACCCAGTTCGCCGGGAAGGTGAGAGCCGATCATCCGTTGGTCCACTTCGTCGAGCCACATCTGCACCTGTTGATGGTCGCAATCGACATCGTGTCGCGATGAAGTTCCACTGCCCCGCATCGAGGACAACGCAGAGCGTGGGCTGGTCATCACCCCAATGGAGTGGGGAACTGGCCAGGGGGCGCACGGTTTTTCGATTCTTTTTTTCTCCGAAACCTCGGCTTCGATCTCCCGGTCGGAACGTGCTCGATGGGTATGACGGTTCGTGCGCGGCTCAATGCCGACGCACGCGCCCGCGGGTGTTCGGGAGCAGCCGCTCGCGTCACTCGCCCCCACAAACATGAGAACCGAGGAGAGTCGAGCCTATGCGACGAAGTCTATTGTTCATTGCCACCATCCTGTTCCCCATTCAGGACGCGCAGGCCAACTGTTGGATCGAGTGGGAGTGCGACGAATGTATAGACGAGTGGGTGTGTGGCTGGGATTGGGAGGAGACCCAGTACATCTACACCTGCTCCGTCATCCATGACTGCGGGGACGGTTGTTCGTCGATCGAGCACTGCGATGAGCCCGAGCCCGAGCCCGATCCCGATCCGAGCGGTGGAACCGGTGGCCCAGACCCCGACCCTGATCCCGATCCTGATCCCGAGCCCGATCCCGACCCCGAACCTATCGGCTACAAGGAGTGCACGACGACCGCGCAGGGCTTCACCTTCGGCGGCGGCTTCCCCCCTCCGGCGGGCGAGGTGATCCCGTGGTGCAAGAACTACTGCGAGGTGTTCTGCGGGGGTGTGTCCACCGGGACGGAGTTCAGTGGGAAGTACGAGTGCGAAGGCTGGGAGTGCTACCCGTGGTCGGGACCACCGTGCAGCGAGGTCTTTCCCATCTATCCCGGAGGTGAGTGCGGCTGATGGACACCGAGCTCCCCATCTCCAACGACCATGAGTGGCTCGCCGGCCCGATGCCGCGGGTGTCCACAGCTCGCCGCGAAGCGTTCGCGGCCCTCGACACGTCGCTCGATGCGATGACGAGAGCATGGGGCAGGGGATTGGGGAGCGCGCTCGAACATCACCTGCTCCGGTTCGAGGGGGGAGGGCCGTGCCTCCGCGACGGCCGAGGCGTGACGCGCGAGCGCATCGCCGGCGCGGCCGCGGGCACGGCGGAGCATCCGTTCGCCGTCACCATCGGCGAGCGGATGCTTTGCATGGAGCGAGCCGTGGCGTTGGGAACCGCGGCCCCCCAGCTCGACGCGTTCACCCTCGCCGCGATGCATCGCACGGTGATGGGCACTCGCGCGGGCGCGGGGGTGCTGCGCACGGGCCCAGTCGTCGTTGGCCGCTACCGACCGCCGCCGCCCGAACGACTCGCTCCGGCCCTGGCGCGGCTGATGGACTGGCTCAGCGCGAGCCCGCAGCCGCCCCTGCTCGCCGCTGCGCTCGCGCACGCTCAGCTGCTCAACCTCCACCCTTTCGCCGATGGGAACGGTCGTGTGGCTCGGGCCTTGATGCGGGTCGTCGTACGTCGCGGCAACGAATCCGGGCTCGCGCCGATTCCGGTCTGGTCGTGCCTCGCATTCACGCCCACACCGATCCGCGCGATCCATGCCGCATACCGTCGCGACGAACCCGGGCCGTGGCTCGACTCGATCGCGCGAGCGGCCGACAACGGGCTGGCCATCGCTCGTCGTCTCCAGAGCATCACACGAAGGTTGCGCACAAAGGGCCGCCCATCCGGCCGCCGCGGGGCAGTGGTGCTTCGGGAGCTGTGGCGGACCCCCATCACCACCGCGGCCTCGCTGGCCACGGCCCTCGGGTGCGACCGTTCGTCGGCCGAACGCACGCTCGCGGTGCTGGAGCGCAGTGGCGATGTTCGACATGGACCCGATGACCGCACGTGGACCTACCCTGCGATGCTCGACCTACTCGGGCGATGGGACCAACAGCTCGCGAGTCTGTCCAGGCGGCCCGTGCGTCCATCCTCGCCGAGCATCGTCCGGCCTCGCGGCACCCCACGTATTGCTCCCACTGGGCAATGAACGGAGTCTCCTTCCGCAAGGCAACCCGGCCAGCTTCGCGGTCGCGGTATCGAGAGGTTCGACGCCTCCGGCGACGCTGACTTCCACGCGATGTACGGTGGACTCGGCGGTGGCGCCACGGCTGCCTCCCCTCCGTGGGTCAGGTAGGTCACTGGCGTAGTGTAGGACTCGTCGGTCGGGGGTGGAGTGGTGCTCGGAAACGCCCGTGGTGGAGCTTCGACTGTGCTGCAACACCGCGGAGCTGGAAGGAAAGCGGCCGAAGTCCGCAGAAGGGGTACGGCCCCAAACCGTGGAAATCGCGCCCGGAGGGCCGAGAATGCAGAAATCGAGTAGCGCGAATTCGCACCGTCGATCTTTTGAGGACTTTTGCGGTGCCCGGTTACTACCCAGACACAAGACAATATCGTGAGTGCGAGAGACTCACTCCTGCTTCTTTTGGGGGCAGGCTTCTCGCCGACGTGTGCGCCTCGAGTTCGGCGGGCACGAAACAGAGACACAGCATAGTCAGGGCGACTGCATCTCAAATGGAGGCTGTCATGTAGGGGTTCAGAGAGAGCATGTTCGCTTCAGGCGTCTCGATTTTGCCGCACATGGCCACTGTGCCGAAGATGTCGAGTCTGCGTTCGAGGGGGCGAGTCAACCTCTCGGTCGGTGCTGCTCGTGTACTGCCTAGAAGTCGAGGATGCCGCCGAGTGGCGTGAGTCGTAGAACAGGTTCGGGGTTGGCATCGTGCCGCGGCTCAGGGCCGCCGACGAAGAGACGGTGTTGGAGACCGTCCGAGAGCGCGACTCATAACCGCGCCTTCCACAGCATCGTCTACATGGACTTGGAGGGGCACGCGCGCGAGCACGAGATCGCGGCGGGCGAAACCGTCTACATGGGGGTTCATCGCGGACGACGTGAAGAAGGCGGCGCATGAGATCGATCGTGTCGTCGACGAGCTCAACGACATGGATGAGGACGAGGCCGGGATGCCCAAGGCGACGATCGAACAGCGGCAGGCGCAGTTGTTGGTGGCAGGCCCGGCGCAGGCCACCGACGAAGAGTGTCGGTGCGCCACCCTCCGCGACACGAGTGCGGAGCCGTCGGATCCGTGGATCGCCTGCCCGCTCGGTGTGAAAGGCTGAGGTCGTATGGAACGTGCCCCGTACTGCGAGACGGTCTCTACCAGCCCTGTGGAAGCACTATCTCCGAGCGACTCGGGGGACAACGGCGATCGGGAGTACATCCTCGCCAAGGTCAGAGCGACCCTCGCGTCGCCTGAGAACACCGATGTCGCCGCGGGGCAACACATCGGTCGCTTCCTCGTCATCAACAAGGTTGGACACGGGGGGATGGGTGCCGTCTACGCCGCGTACGACGAGCAGCTCGACCGCAAGGTCGCCGTCAAGGTCATGCGGGTCGAAGGACTCCCCACCGAAGACGACCGCCAGCGTTTCGTCCGCGAGGCCCAGGCGCTGGCCCGCGTGTCACACCCCAACGTGGTCACCATTCACGAGGTGGGCAAGGCCAACGGCGCGCTGTTCCTCGCCACCGAGTTCCTCCAGGGGCAACACCTCGGCGAGTGGCAACGCACCAACCCGGGCTGGAGGGCGATCGTAGGAGCATACGTGCAGGCCGGACGAGGGCTGGCGGCCGTGCACGAGGAGGGGTTGATCCACCGAGACTTCAAACCCAGTAATGCGATGAGAACCACGACGGGGATCGTAAAGGTGCTGGACTTTGGCCTCGCTCGATACACGGATGCCACGTCCGCCGCAGAGACGCAGACGGCGGGTGACTCGACGCCTTCAGCGACCTCGTCCCTGACCCAGACCGGGGTCGTGATCGGGACCCCGGCATACATGTCACCCGAGCAGCACGAAGGGCTCAAGGTCGACGCACGAAGCGATCAGTACAGCTTCTGCGTCGCGCTTTGGGAAGCACTGGCGGGGGCTCGACCCTTCACCGAGACGACGCTCGGCCAGATGAGCCAAGCGAAGAGCGGTGGTCCACCGCCGTGGCCGAGCGGCGGTGTTCCCTTGCCGCGGAGGCTCGCCGACGTGCTGCGCCGAGGCCTGTCGCCCTCTCCAGACGACCGATGGCCGAGCCTGGACGCACTGCTCGAACACCTCGCGTGGGACCCGGACAAGCGCCGAAATCGCGGGGCAACG
>JAHZJA010001299.1 GCA_022601155.1 Deltaproteobacteria bacterium
CATGCTTCGGCGACCTCGCTGATATCGCCCGGGAAGCAGCCTTCCTCAGCAAGCGCAAGTCTTCGGGCCCGATCGGGCGCGAGTTCATCGAGGCGGCAATCCATGATCGAACGGAGCGCCAGGGCTTGACCCGTGAGATCCTCGAACGGGATCTGGTCAACGGTAGCTTGCTTCTGCAAACCACCGGGACGGTGCGCGCACGACCTGCGATCCGTGCAGCGTGAGGCGCTGGAGTGGGGGCCGGCTGGCGTGCGCGTCAACGGCATCGCGCCCGGTCCGATCGGCGGCACCGAGGGCATGTCGCGATTGCTCCCCGAGGGCATGGAGGAGGCGATGCGCAAGCCGATCCCGCTGCGGCGGTTCGGGGAGATCGACGAGATCGCCAACCTCGCGTTGTTCCTCGCCTCCGACGCGGCGTCGCTCATCACGGGGGCCGTGGTGGTGGCCGACGGCGGAGCCAGCCTCGTGCAGGGGTTCGGCGCCGCGATGGCCAACGCGATGGGCTGACGATCGACGACGACGCGCACGAGCGAGGCCCGTGCGCGTCGGCGGCATGGAGGTGAGCGAGCTAGACGCCGTCGGGCGCGACGAGCGTGCGGGAGACTTCCAGGTCGACGGTGGAGCCGTCGACCAACACCTGCCCGGCGATCTGCTGGTTGGCAATGGTGAGCGGCGCCAAGATGATGACCTGGAAGCACTCGTCGGGCTCGCGGCACGATGCGCCTTGGGCCACCAGACCATCGCTGCCCGGCAGCACGACCACGCCGGTCGACAGGCCACCCTCCGAGGAGATGTACACCCCGGCTTCATCGTCGTCCTCCACCGGGTCGATGTGGAAGCTATGGCGGGTGCCGTCGGCTTCGATGAGCTCGCCGTCGAGGCCGTCGACCGAGCGGGTGCCCGTCAGGCGCAGCCCTTGCTCCTCGATGTCGAACGCGTCGCCGTCGAACTCGCCGCGGAACCAGTCGGTGTGGGTCTCGACGGTCTGGTCGCCGCCGCACTGGTAGACGGCGAAGCGATCGCCGTCGACCAGGGCACCGAGCACGATGTCGGTGCCGTCGACCTCGCCCACCAGCACGCGTGCTTCGAGTGTGGGTTGATCATCGGTGCTGGCGGTGTCGCACGCCGAGGCGAGCATGGTGGGCGCCAACAGGGAGCAGCAAAGCCAAGAGTTTCGGAGCATGCGCATGGGGTCGGAACATCCTAGGAATCGAGTGGTGGGCTCGCAACGCCGGGTCGCGGGGCTGTCGCAATGGGGAGTTGTGACGTGGGAGCGTGGGGCCATCCTGTTCAACAGCCTGCACGATCAATGTGAGCTGCGCTGCCGATCTTGGCGCTGTTTAAGGCAGATTAAGCCTGATACAACCGGTCATGCTGCCGGGTTGGAGCACCGAGGAATTCGAGGCAAACGGCGTCGTACGGCCGATCCTACGCGCTGGGGCGGGGCCTGGCGTCGTGGTGATGCACGAAATCCCGGGGGTCACCCCAGACGTCGCGGCGTTCGGCCAACGCTTGGTCGACGCTGGCTACACGGTGGTGATGCCCGTGTTGTTGGGTACGCCGGGGGTACGCCTGACGAGCCTGTCCGCGGCCACGGCGTCGGTGCGGGCGTGCATCGCCCGCGAGTTCAGCATGCTCGCCAGCGCACAGGCCAGCCCGATCACCCGCTGGCTGCGGGCGCTGTGCCGATCATTGCACGCCGATTGCGGGGGGCCTGGGGTGGGCGCTGTGGGGATGTGCCTCACCGGAAATTTCGCGCTGACCCTCGCCCTCGAGCCGTGCATGTTGGCCCCCGTCTTGTCGCAACCATCGCTGCCACTCCCGCTGGGCCGACGCCGCAAGGCCGGGCTGCACGCCTCGCCGCGCACGGTGGCGTGCCTGCGTCGTCGAGCCAAAGACGAGGCGCTGACCGTCTTGGGGCTGCGCTTCACCCACGACGTCTGTGCCCGCCGCAGCGGTTCGAGACGCTGCGTGAGCTTCTGGGCGAGAGGTTCGAGGCCATCGAGATCGACTCGTCGCCCAACAACCCCCACGGGTTGGGCAGGCGGGCCCACAGCGTGTTGACCGCGGAGTTCGTCGATAGGCAAGGGCACCCCACCCATGCTGCGATGGCGCGGACCCTGGCGTTCTTGGCCGAGCGGCTGCAGTCAGACGTCTGAGTCGGGGTCGACCCGCGCCCGAGCAACCCCGCGGACGAAGTTGCTCGTGGCAGACGCGTTCACCCACCGCATCCGCCGCAGCCCCCACCGCAGCCCCCACCGCCTCCGCATCCTCCACCGCCGCAGCCAAACGTGGCGGCGCAGGAATGCCCGCTGCCATTGCGCCCTCCCGGCAGGGACGAAGCGCCGATGCCGATCACGACAAGGACGGGCAGCATGAGCCCGCCGCACAACAACCCCACGAATCCGCCACCGATGAGCAAGCCTATCGTGGCGGCGGGGATGATGAGCGCCAACCACACATAGCCCGACTCCCGCAGCACGATGTGGTGGACGATGAACACCGAGGCCGCTGCGGCTACGCCCAGCGGAACGATCGGCGGTACCGCCAGCCTCCCGGATGCCGACGCCGCGAGCCCCAGCAATCCCACGATGCACAGCGCGACGACGCGCAGGTATCGGGTCTTGAAGCGCTCCAAGTCGTCAGCGGCGAGCTCGGGGCTGAGCTGGGGCTCGATGGGAATGGGGGCGGGCGCCCGGTAGCTGTTTTGGAGAGGCGGTGGCTCGACCTTGGTGCTGGAGGCAAGGAAGCCGAGCCGGCGGGTCCAGGCCTGCAAGCCGGCGCGATACCCCCAACGCAGACCCCAGCCGAACAGCCCGAGGAGCACCACCAACGCGGTCGCAAGCTCGAGCCCATGACCGTCCTGCCGCACCCGCAAGACCACCGGCTCGGCGCCGTCGGTGGTGCGAGTGCAGCGGTTGTGGTCGCCCGCGTCTTGGCAGTCGAAGCCTAGCAGCTCCCAGGTGGAGGGGACGAGGACCACCACGTTCATCTGGCGGACATGGATCCGGAAGCGGTGCAGCCACGGCAGCGAGTACTCGAACCCCGCCCAACCGTGGGCGGCGTCGGGCAGGGATTGCTCGAAGGTGAAAGCGATGGGGAGTGGCTTGCCGCGCTCGTCTTGCGCGAGGACCAGCCGGACCCTGCTCTCGCGAAACCCGTCGAGCGCCTCCACGCGGCCTCCGGGGGGCCCGACCCGCCGGAGCCGATGCAGCTCGCGAGCGCCCAGGAACTTGAAGCCTTCGTCCTTCACCTCGTAGAGGTCGGCGGTGTACTGGAGGTCGATCCGGTAGCGACCGACGTAGTCGTCGGCCCGAAGATCGATCTCGACGTCGTAGCGGGAGACCTCACTCGCCCTCGCGGGGGCGGCCACCAATACACACACCGCGACGATGATGAGTGCGAGGAGCTTGTTCATCGCTCGCCCGACGTACGTGACTCCAGGGCGTCGACGGCGGTCGTCACCGCATCGACGAACGGCAAGATGGCGTCGAGCGCCTGCACGGGATCTCGGCTGGGCCCTTTGGCTCGCATCTGCTCGAGCAGCGCTTCGACAGGGCCCGCGTCGACGTCGAGCGCTGCGCCGAGGGCTCCGACGACATCGGCGTCGAGCAGCGGCGCGTCCTTGCCCAGCCACGAAAGCGTGTGGTGAGCGACCACGGCGAGAGCATCGAGCGCGTCCACGACCGCCTGCCTCGCGCCCTGATCTCGACCGGATGGTGCCGTGCCCACCAGCACTCGGTTGCGAAGTCGGCGTCCGAGACCCCGCAGCTTGAACTCGATCGTTCGCCGCAGATCGTCGGGCTGGATCTCGACGGCTCCGAACGGATCCTCGCCCTCGATCAGCCAGTGGCGGGCCTTCCACTCGGCCAGCTCCAGCGCGAACACGTCGGCGCCTCGCTCGATGTCCAGTGTGGTGACCACGCGCGGGCGCAGCCCCTTGTCGACGAAAGGAGCCAGGGTGCGGGCGAGCGCCCGCAGCGAGGCAAGCGGTAGCTGCTCGACGACCAACAGCACCTCGGGTCGCTGTGCGCGCGACGCCCGTTCCGGGTGCATCGCCGCGCCGACCAGCACGACCCCGACGAGGTCCGAGCCGAGGCTCTCGCGGGCGGCTGCGGCTGCGCGACCGAGCAGCTGACCGGTGTGTGTCGGCAGCCAGGTGGCCCCATCATCCATCGCCCAAGGCTACACGTTACGCTGTGCTCATGTTCCCGGTCGCCGTCGGACTGTCGGTCCGCGATCCCTGGATCGCCGACTTGGTGGAGCTGCGCGACCGCTCGGCCATCGATGTTCTCGAGGTCATGATCGACGATGTGATCTGTGGGGCGGGGGTGATGGAGCGATACCGGCAGCTCGGGGCCCGCTGGCCGCTCATCGCCCACGGTGTCGACCTGGGGATCGGCAACGCCGACGGACTCGACCGCCGCTACGTCGACGCCGTGGCCGAGGCGACCTCGCGGCTGCGGGTCCGCTGGTATGGGGACCACCTGTGCTTCCTGGCGGCCAACGGCATCTCGCTGGGACACTTCGCTCCCGTGGCTGCCGATCCGGAGACTGTGGAGCGACTGACGGCCAACGGCGCGGTGGTGGCAGAGCGGATCACGACCCCGTTCATCCTGGAGAACCCCGCGGACGTGCTCGGCCTGGGCACCGATTGTCCCGACGCTGGGGTTGCCCTGGGGCGAAGCTTCGGGTCGGCCGTCACCGCGGCGGGGGCAGGCGCCCTGCTCGACGTGACGAACCTGCTGTACAACGCTCGCAACGACGGATTCGATGCGGCCGCGTTCATCGATGCGCTGCCCCTCGAGCGGGTCGTCCAGATCCATCTGGCCGGCGGTCGCAACATTGGCGGCCTGTGGATCGACAGCCATGATCGCCCGGTCGAGGCCGAGTCGCTCGCGCTGCTGCGACACGCACTGGCGCGCACGCCCAATCTCCGCGCGGTGACCATCGAGTGGGACGAGAACCTGCCCGCGTTCGAGGTCATGCTGCAGCAGGTGGCGCGAGTCCGCGCGGTGCTCGAGCAACAGGGGCGCCGATGACCCTTGCCGCCCGCCAAGGGGCGCTGGCCCGCCTGCTGACCGACCCCACCTTCGAGCAGCGGGTTCGCGCCGAGCCCGAGCAGGTCGGTCGCGAGCTCGGCCTGACCCCGCAGTACATGGCCTGGCTCGCACGGCTGGATCCGGCCCGTGTGGCGGCGTTCAGGGCCAGTCGCCAGGTCAAGCACCGCCGCCGCAGGGGCGCCGGTTGAGTCTCGGCGGTCGCGTGAAGCGACCCCGATGCCGCGGAGGCTGTCCGCAAAGCGGGCGGGCCGAGTCGACGCGAGCGCGAGCCCTGGTGAGACGCGAGCACGAGCCTTGGTGAAGCGATTGGACGCCGGGTTTACGACCCGGCAGCCGGTTGGTGGGATGGACCACTGTTTCGGCCGGGCCCTTGCAGATCGGCGTCACGGGTGTTCGCGGGCGGCGCCGGTTCGTGTAGCCTCCGTCCCGACCATGCAGACCCCCCGCTCCCTTCTGTCGCGCGCCGTGCTTGGTACGGCCCTTGTCGGCCTCCCGTTCGCCAGCCTTGCGCTGGTCTCTTGCGACAAGCTGGGGTTGCCCACCGACCCCGGCTCGGTGATGAGCGCCGCCGCCAACTGTCCCGATGTCAGCAGCGTGGGTGCGATCGTGAAGATCGACTGGGCCGCGGAATTCGGTCTGGATGCCGCGATCGCAGGATCGGTGGGGGCGGGCGTGCGCGCGGCGGTGGAGCTCGAGGGCTTTGCCGGGACCCTCGACGCCAAGCTCATTGCGGCGTGTGGTGGTCTGGCCGCCGACCTGGGCAAGGGGGGCGAGTTCAAGACCGGCGGTGACGCATGCAAGGCCGCGATGTCGGCCATGGGTGAGATCAAGGCGAAGATTGGGGCCTCGGCCAAGCTGTCGCTCGCCGTGGAGCCGCCGCGGTGCAGTGCATCCATCGATGCGATGGCCAGCTGCGTTGCCGAGTGCGACGCCTCCGTCGAGCCGGGCTCGGTGACGGTGGAGTGCGAGCCGGGCAAGCTGTCGGGCAGCTGCGAGGCCGAGTGCTCGGGCCGCTGTGACATGTCGGCGGCAGCCAAGTGCTCGGGTACCTGCGAAGGCTCGTGCAGCGCCAACTTCTCGGGCTCGTGCGGCGGCGAGTGCAAGGGCAAGTGCGACGGCAAGTCCAGCAGCGGTGGCTCGTGTGCCGGCAAGTGCGAGGGCTCGTGCTCGGCGCTGGCGGAGGGCTCGTGCGGAGGACAGTGCGAGGGCTCGTGCCAGATGTCGGCATCGGCCAAGTGCGAGGGCACCTGTACGGGTGAGTGCTCGGTGGAGATGAAGGCGCCCAAGTGCGAGGGAGAGATCGAGCCACCCAAGGCCAGCGCAGAGTGCAACGCAGCGTGTGAGACCCAGGTGCAGGCCGACGTGCAGTGCACTCCAGGGAAGGTGGCGCTCATCATCGAGGGGGCCGCCGACATGCAGGCGGCCGCGACCTACCGGGCGGCGATCGAGAAGAACCTCCCCGCCGTACTCGAGATCGCGGTCGGAATGAAGGATCAGGCGCTGGGCGTGGCTGGCAACGTCAAGGCGGTCGTCGGCGGGGTGCAGGCCTCGATCAAGACCCTCAAGTCGGCTCCGGAGATCGGCGCGCGACTCACCGCCTGCGTGGGCGCGCCGTTCAAGGCCGCCTTCGATGCGGCCGCGAGCGTCAAGGCCAACGTGAACGTCTCGGTCGAGGTGCAGGCGAGCGTGAGTGCTTCGGCCAGCGCGGGCGGGTCGGCTTCGGCCGGCTGAGCGCCGTCGTGCGCGTGGCGACTACGGCGCCTCGATACTGAAAGCCGGTTTCGTTTTCATCGAAACCGGCTTTCGTTTTCAGCCTGAAGGGCGATCGCGGCCTGATCCGTGGGGGCACTCACGGGTTCGCGTCGCCCGGTCACCCCGACAGTGCGCATTGGCCCTTGCAACGCCGCGTCGTTGGAGCGATCAATCGATCCGATGTTCACGCTTCGCCTTTCGTCCGTGGTGCTGCTGTCCTCGTTGCTGGCCGTCGGTTGTGATTCCGACAAGGCCGAGGGCGACAAGGCCCAGCCCAAGGCCGCCGCTGCGGCCAAGGCCACGACGCCCGCTCCCGACAAGCCCGCCGCGGAGTCGCCCGCCGTCGTGGCCAAGGCCGATGCCGACGCCGATCACAACGGCTGCATCTACGCCGAAGGCGAGAAGGGCACCGACCCCTCGTGCCCGCACGGCAAGGCCGACGGAGAGGCTGGCGAGCCCCAGGGTCCCGCCACGGGCGAGGGCCACTACGGCACCCCGTTCTCCGAGGCCGACGCCAAGCCGCTGCCGCTGGGCCAGGTGCTGGCCGCCGCGGAGCCCCCCGCGGGCTCGGTGCTGGTGACGGGCGAGGTCGAGGCGGTCTGCAAGAAGAAGGGCTGCTGGATGGTCGTCAAGGACGGCGAGAACTCGGCCCGCGTCTTGATGAAGGACCACGGCTTTGCCGTGCCGATGGACTGCCGCGGCAAGAAGGCGACCATCGAGGGCACGCTGGCTTCCCGCACGTTCAACGAGGCGCAGGTCAAGCACCTGCAAAAGGACGGCGGCGGCGATCCGAGCGAGGTCAGCGGCGAGCGCACCGAGCATGTGCTGACCGCCAGCGGCATCTTGATCCAGAGCTGAGCGGACGTACTCGATGGCGGCCCTGCCCCCGCTCGACGGCGACATCCTGATCACGGGCGCCTCGTCGGGCATCGGCGAGGCCATCGCGCGGCAGCTGGCCGGCCGCGCGCGCCGACTGGTGTTGGTGGCCCGCCGCGAAAACCGGCTGCAGGCGCTGGCCTCCGAGCTCCAAGCGGCGCGCTCGGGGCTCACGGTGGAGGTTCGGTGCTGCGATCTGGTCGATCCCGCGGCGCGTCAGCAGCTGTTGGATGCACTGTCGGCCGACGCCCCGATCGACGTGCTGGTCAACAACGCGGGCTTCGGCGACCAGAGCCTGTTCGAGCGCACGCGCTGGGACAAGCTCGATCGCATGGTCGCGCTGAACATCGCCGCGCTCACCCACCTGACGCATCAGCTGGTGCCGGGGATGGTGGAGCGCGGTCGCGGAGGGGTGCTCAACGTCAGCTCCGGATTCGGGCTGAGCTGGATGCCCGGACTCGCGGTGTACATCGGCACCAAGCACTACGTGACCGGGTTCACCGAGACGTTGCGAGCCGAGGTGATGGGGCAGGGGGTGGCCGTCTCACAGGTCTGCCCCGGCCCCGTCATCACCGAGTTCCACGATCTGACCGAGAACACCACCGGGCAGAGGCCGCCGCGCTTCGTGGCCATCTCGGCC